>NZ_JBBIAM010000069.1:0-49540 GCF_054185185.1 Bradyrhizobium sp. UFLA05-153 | reverse complement strand
GATGTGTATAAGAGACAGCTCCCGCAAGGGGAGAGGGGAAGAGTCAGCGCCAGCTTAACGTTCGTAAACGCGTCCTACGCCCCGTACGTCGATCCCTTCGGCAGCGGAAACACCGGATCCTGGGTCCGGATGTTCGTCGGCCACACCACCGAGATGTGCTCGCCGGCATTTTGCATCACGACCGGCGTCGAGCGCTCGTTCTGGCCGGAGAGCGGCGTGCCCGGCGGGAAGAACTTTACGCCGTAGCCCTGGATGGTGCCGCCCGCGGGTATGTCGACATCAAGCGCGGCCTTGCGGATCGCATCGGGTTCGAAGCTGCCGTATTTCTCCTTCGCCACCGGCAGCACGTTATTGAGCAGCACCCAGGTCTGGTTGAAGCCCATCGAGCAGTGCGGCGGCACGTCGGTCGCGCCGGTCTTCGCCTGGTAGCGCGAAACCATGGTCTTGATGAGATCGCCCATGCCGGGGGCAAGCTTCGACGGATCGAGCAACTGCGCCGGCACCGGATCGATGTTGCAGAAATTGTCGATGTCGGCGCCAAACGTCGTGCGCAGCTTGTCGAGCTGGCTGTAGCCGGCGCCAGCGCCGAACAGCATCTTGAAGCGCAGCCCGCTCTCGCGCGCCTGGCGCAGGAACAGCGTGATGTCGGGGTTGTATCCGGCATGCGAGATCACGTCGGCCTTGGCGCGCTTGATCTTGGTGACGAGTACCGAGAGATCGGGCGCGGAGGCCGAATACCCCTCTTTCAGCGCCACCTGAACTCCAGCCTCCTTGGCATAGGTTTCGTCGGCGGCGGCCACGCCCACCCCATAGGGGCCGTCCTCGTGAATCAGCGCGACCTTGACGTCCTTCGGATCCATGCCGAGCTTGGCTTTCGCATGCTCGGCGAGGAAGCCCGCGAAGGCCTGGCCGTACTGGTCGGAGTGGATCTGCGCGCGGAAAACGTATTGCAGGTTCTTGTCCTTGAATACGGCGGTCGAGACCGCGGTCGTGATCCAGAGGATCTTCTTCTGTTGCTCGACCTTGGCGGAGAGCGGAACGGCGTGCGAGCTCGCATAGACGCCGTTGATGATGTCCACCTTCTCCTGGTTGATCAGCCGCTCGGCTTCGTTGATTGCGACGTCGGGCTTGCTCTGGGAGTCCGCGGCAACAGGCACGATCTTGGTCTTGCCGCCGATGCCGCCCTTCTCGTTGACGAGGTCGATCGCGATCTGTGCGCCGATCGAGGAAGCGACCGAGCCGCCCGCCGCAAACGGGCCGGTCAGATCGTAGATCACACCGATGCGCAAAGTTTCAGCTTGTGCCTGGGCGCGTGTCCAATCGAGGCTGAGTGCGGCGGCGGCAGCCGCCGAGGTCTTCAGCAGTGTCCTGCGTGAAGTCGGCATCCTATCCTCCCTTCGAACCTTCGGTTGAGACCGGCTCTATGCCTGTTTTTGCCAAGTATTTGGAGGGGATGGTGGAAAGTCAACATGCGCCGCACTAGGCAATTCGGACATGCCCGCGGCCATGATCGAGATCAAGGCGCCTGTTCGCCAGCCCGACTAACAAGACATCATGGATGTCGTCCCCTTCGTCGCTGCCGCAGCCTCGCTGCTGGCAATTCCCGGCCCGACCAATACGCTGCTAGCCACCTCCGGTGCGTCGGTCGGCTGGTCGCGCTCGCTTCATCTGTTGGCAGCCGAACTCGCGGGTTACCTGCTGGCGATCCTTATCCTGCGCGCGCTGCTGGCCCCGCTGATGATCGCGGTGCCGATGGTCGGCACCGCATTGCGCGTCGTGGTCGCGCTCTACCTTGTCCATCTTGCCGTGCTGCTGTGGCGTCACGGCGCCAGCGACTTCGGCAGCCATGCGCCGGTGACGTTTCAGCGCGTGCTGATCACGACCCTGCTCAATCCGAAGGCGATCATCTTTGCATCCGCCCTGCTGCCGTTCGAGGTCGGCGCTTGCGATCTCATGCCACGACTCGCCTTGCTCGCGGCCCAGATCGCCACGATCGGCTCGGCCTGGATTGCGCTCGGCGTCTCGCTCGGCTGCGGGTTTGACGGGATCGGGCGTCCCGCTCTCGTCTACAAGCTCAGCGCGATTGCACAGGTCATTCTCGCCGGCATGATCGGCACGCACTCCCTCGGGATCGCTTAAGGCCGTTACGCAGCCCCGCCTGACCTGATCGAGGCAGGCGGACATGGCCGATCAGCATGCCGGCGGCGCCGCGCGCATTTTCCCCTGAGTATCATTCTTTTGCTCCATCGTCGGTGCGTGCGCGCACGCGCTGTGGGAAGTCGCATTGCCTCCCGTTTTTGTGATGGATTTCTGCTGGCTTGTTCGGCGCCAGCCGAGGGCGACGATGGGCCTTCGGCTTGTGCGCATCGCGGATTGCATGCCATCCTAACGAGGCAAATTGCATGGGAAGCCCAATTCCCGGCATGGCCATCGAGCCAGTTTTAAGGGTTGGAACGCAAAACGCTCAAGGAGAAGGGACATGGAATGGACGCATCGTCTTGCAGGGCTGGCTTGCGCCGGTCTCCTGCTATCCCCGGTCAGTGCTTTGGCAGGCCCCAAGGTGGTGTCCGGTCCGGGCGCCGATCCCGGATGTTTCAAGCCTTGGTCCAGCCAGACCAAGTTCTTCCAGTGGGATAAGAAGCCGGGGCCTTACAAGATTGCCCTCGTCAACGGCTTCGTCGGCAACACCTGGCGCATCCAGATGGTGAAGACGGCGAAGGCCTTCGCCGAGCAGCCCGGCATCAAGGAGAACATCAAGGAGTTCAAGGTGGTCTCCACCGGTACCGATGTTGCAGCGCAACTCGGCGCGATGGAGGACTTCATCAATCAAGGCTTCGACGGTATCGTCACCATCGCGGTGGCGCCCGACGGTTTTGATCGCATCATCCGTCTCGCCGACAAGAACAACGTGGTGGTCGTTCCCTTCGACAACATCCTCGACACCGACAAGGTGATGATGGTCAACGAGGACCAGAAGGAGATGGGCCGCATGTCGGCGAAATGGATCATGGATGAAAGCGGCAAGAAGTCCGGCGACATCCTGGAGGTCCGCGGCCTGCCCGGCAATTCGGTCGATCGCGACCGCCATATCGGCTTCCGCGAGGTGATGGAAGCGCCCGGCAACAGCTTCAAGATCACCGAAGTGGTTGGCAATTGGGATACCGGCACCTCGCAGAAGGTGACCGCAGACGCGCTTGCGGTGCACGGTCATTTCGACGGGGTGTTCACGCAAGGCGGCTCCGACGGCACCGTGCAGGCGATGATGTCGGCCAAGCATCCCTTCGTGCCGATGTCGGGCGAGGGCGAGAACGAGTACCGCAAGCAGATCGCCGATCACGCCAAGGACGGCCTCAAGGGTATGTCCTACGGTCAGTCGCCGGCGCTGGTCGCCATCGCCATGAAGGCGGCGATCTCGGCGCTCCAGGGCAATCCCATGCCGCAGCTGATCTCGATCCCGATTCCGGTTGCGACCTACAAGGATCTCAAGCCCGGCACCAACTACTGGCCGGACCTCAACGCGAACTTCTTCGCGCCAAACCAGTTCACGCCCTGCGGCGTGAATTTCACCGCGCCGGAGATCATGTCGCAAAGCGAAAAGAATACCCAGTGACGGAGCTGGAGATGTATTGCTTGCGGCCCGGCCTTGGCCGGGCCGCCGTTGCGTGAGAACGTGCCATGTCGGATGCGGTCCTGACGCAGGAAGCCTTTCTCGAGCTGTCCGGCATTTCCAAACGCTACGCCGGCGTGCGGGCGCTCGAGGGCGTCGACTTCGCCTGTGAGCGCGGTAAGATCCACGCCGTGCTGGGCGAGAACGGCGCCGGCAAATCGACGCTGATCAAGATCATCGCCGGCGTGGTGCAGCCCGACAGCGGCCGCATGCGGCTCGCCGGGCGTGACGTGAGCTTCGCGACGCCCTCGGCCGCCAATGCCGCCGGTGTGGTCTGCATCTTCCAGGAGCTGTCGCTGATGCCCGACCTCTCGGTCGCGGACAACATCTCGATCGCCTCGCCACCGCGCCGGTTCGGCCTGATCGATGCGCGGGCGCAACGCCGCCGCGCCGAGGAGCTGCTGGCCGAGATCGGGTGCGAAGACGTCAATCCGCTGATGCGCGTTCGCGACCTGCCGCTGTCGCGCCGCCAGATCGTCGAGATCGCCAAGGCGCTCGGCAAGAAGCCGCAGCTCTTGATCCTGGACGAAGCGACCTCGGCTCTCACCAGCGCCGACGTGGAGAAGGTCTACGCCATGCTGGCGCGGCTCAAGTCCGAGGGCGTCGCCATTCTCTATATCTCGCACCGCATGCACGAGGTCGAGGCGCTCGCCGACCGCGCCTCCGTGTTCCGCAACGGACGCCATATCGAAACCTTCGACAGGGGTAGGCGCTCGACCGCAGAGATCGTTCAGCTCATGATCGGTCGCGACATCGCGGCTCAATACCCTGCCAAGCCGGCCCGCACCTCGGTGAAGCCGATGCTGGCGCTCGACAATTTGTCTTGGGAAGGTCGTCTCGACCGCATCTCGCTTCGCGTCGGCGCCGGCGAGATCGTTGGTCTCGGCGGCCTCGACGGCCAGGGCCAGAAGTCCCTCCTGCTCGCGCTTTTTGGAGTGCTGCGCGGCATCTCCGGGCGCGTCACGGTCGAAGATCGCGAGGTCCGGCCGGGCTCCCCGGCCGCTGCGAAGTCGGCCGGCATTGCGCTGGTACCCGAGGACCGCAAGACGGAAGGCCTGATGCTGCCGATGTCGATCGCCGACAATCTGGTGGTCGCCTCGCTCGACGCGATCTCGACCGGACCTCTGGTCGACCGTGCCAAGGAGAGCGAAGCCGTTCAGCGCGCCATTGCGCGGCTGCAGATCAAGATCGGCGCGCCCGGCGATGCGGTCTCGACGCTTTCGGGCGGCAACCAGCAGAAGGTGGTGCTCGCCAAATGGCTGATGACCGAGCCGCGAATCATCCTGCTCAACGATCCCACGCGCGGCATCGACGTCGGCACCAAGCAGGAGCTTTACCGGCTGATGCGCGAGCTCGCCGACCAGGGCGCCGCCATCCTGTTCTACTCGACCGACTATGACGAATTGATCGGCTGTTGCGACAGGGTGGCGATCATGTATGACGGCCGTATCGTGCGCGAGCTCGAGGGCAGCGAGCTCACCGAGACCAATATCATCGCGAGCGCGCTGAACATCGATGCCGCTGCGCCGGCCGATGCTGGGGCCGTCCATGCTTGACGATGTAGCCATTCGCGTCCGCCAGAACGTTGGCATCGTTACCGCCGTCCTGTTGTTCTGCGTCCTCTACGTCCTCTACAACCTCGCGCATCCCAAGGGCTTCTCCTCGGCCGTTCTGGTGCAGAACAGCGACGAGATCTTTGCGCTGGCCATGTTGGCCATGGCCCAGACCGTCCCAGTGCTGGCGTCGGGGCTCGATCTCTCGGTCGGCGCCGTCATGACCATGGTGGGATGCTTTGCGAGCTATCTGCTCACGGGCACGGCGGGTGGCACGCCGCTGCACCTAGATCTCTTCGGGCTGCATCTTTCCCTGGGCACTTTTCCCGGCGGCGTCAGCGGCATCCTGCTCGGTATCGTCGTGTGCCTTGCCATCGGCGCACTGGCCGGCTTCGTCAACGGCTGCGTCGTCGTCTATGGACGCATCCAGCCGATCATCGCCACGCTCGCGACCGGCGCGGTCTATATCGGCATCGCGCTGTTCCTGCGGCCGACGCCGGGTGGCAAGATCGACGAGGATCTCAACTGGGCGCTGACCAATTCGCTCGGCGATTTCGCTGCGACCGTGCACATCTTCGACGATGGTGCGGCAGGCTGGTTCGCGCCGGTAGCCTGGATTCCGGTGCCCTTCGTGCTGCTGGTCCTGATCGCGCTCCTCGTCTGGGTGCCGTTCCGCCGCTCCGTTCTCGGCCGCGCCGTTTATGCGGTCGGCTCGGCCGAAGGCGCGGCCTATATGTCGGGACTGCCCATTGACCGCGCCAAGATCGCGGCCTTCACGCTCGCGGGCTTTTTCGCCGGTTGCGGCGGACTTTTTCTCGCCATCCAGACCTCCTCGGGCAATGCCGACATTCCGCAGGCCGGCGCCTATACGCTCAACTCCATCGCCTCCGTCGTGATCGGCGGAACGTCGCTGCTCGGCGGCACCGGCAGCGCGATCGGCTCGATCTTCGGGGCCATGATCCTGCGCGTGATCTCCTTCTTCTTCCGCATCTTCGACATCGCGCCCCTGCTGCAACCGCTGTTCGAGGGCCTGATCCTGCTGGCAGCGGTCAGCATCGGCGCGCTCGGCGTCTTGCGCGTCAGGAACACGCAGGAGCTCTTCCGATGACATCGGCCTCTCTCAGCCTCTCGCGCGACGATCGCCCGATCCTGATTGCGGCGCTGTTCATCCTCGTCATCCTGGTCGCGGGCACCGTTTATACATTCGCCCGTTTCGGCAGCGCGCCACTGCTGTCGCCGACCTATCTGTTGCAGCAGCTCCAGATCGGCGCCTTCCTCGGTATCGTCGCGGCCGGCATGATGGTCGTGATCCTGATCGCCCAGATTGACCTTTCGGTGCCGTGGACGCTCGCCGCCGCCGCGATGATGGCGACGTCGATCGGCGGACCGCTCGCGATTCCCGTCGGGCTCGGCATCGGGCTTCTGGTCGGGCTCGTCAACGGCATCGGTGTCGCGTACTTGCGCGTGCCCTCGATGATCTTCACCCTCGGCGTCAACGCGGTGATGCGCGGCCTGATGGTTGCCCATACCGGCGGCTACGCGCCGCAGACGGCCGCCACCGATTTGATGCGGACGCTCGCCGCCGACCGTACGCTGGGCATTCCCAACGCCTTGTTCGTCTGGGCCGCGGTGTCCGTGCTGGTCGCCGTCATGCTCCAGCGCACCGCGCTCGGCCGTTACATCTATGCCATCGGCAACAAGGAAGCGGCCGCGTATCTCGCCGGCGTCGACACGCGCCGCGTCACCGTGATCTGCTTCGTCATCTGTGGTGTCGCGGCCGCGCTCGCGGGCGTGCTGCTCGCCGGCTATTCCACAAAGGCCTATCAGGGCATGGGAGACGCCTATCTATTGCCGTCGATCGCGGCGGTGGTGATCGGTGGCACCAACATTTTGGGCGGCCGCGGCCGCTATCTCGGCACGCTGATAGGCGTCGTGCTGATCGTGCTGCTCAACAGCGTGCTCTCGATCATGGACATGCCCGAGGCCGGCCGCCAGGTGATCTACGGCCTCGTCATCATCTTCATGCTGCTGGTCTATGGTCGCGGCGAACGCGTCACGAGCTAGAGCGGACGCGCCACCGTTTCATTGCAGCGAGGCCGGCCCTACACCGCCGCGCGCGTGTTGAGATAGATCGAGTACAGCGAGGTTTGGCCGCAGATATAGAGCCGGTTGCGGCGGGGGCCGCCGAAACAGACGTTGGCGACGATTTCTCCGACCGGAACCGTGCCGATATGCGTGCCATCAGGCGCGTAGCAAAAGACACTGCGGCCTGCCGACGTCCAGATGTTGCCATGGACGTCGCAGCGAAAGCCGTCGTAGAGACCCTCGGGGCAGGTGGCGAACAGCGAGGCATCGCCCGTCGCCTGTCCCTCCACCTTGTAGGACCAGATCGTTGCGGGCAGCCCGGGGACATGTGTCGCGCCGGTGTCGGCGACGTAGAGCCGCGTCTCGTCGGGCGAGAAGGCCAATCCGTTGGGCTGCACCCGGTCGGATACGACGCGCGTGATGGCGCCGGTGCTGCCGTCGATCCGGTAGACGTTGGAGGCGCCGATCTCCGACGGGCTCTGCTGTCCCTCGTAATCGCTGTCGATGCCGTAGGTCGGATCGGAGAACCAGATCGAGTCGTCGGATCTGACCACGACGTCGTTGGGCGAGTTCAGCCGGCTGCCGTGGAACTGGTCGGCCAGCACGGTGATCGAGCCGTCGTGCTCGGTGCGGGTGACGCGCCGCATGAAATGCTCGCAACTGACCAGCCGTCCCTGGCGGTCGACCGTATTGCCGTTGGAATTGAAGCTGGGCGAACGGAACACCGACACCGATGCATCGGTCTCGTCAAACCGCATCATGCGGTTGTTGGGAATATCGGACCAGACGAGGTAGCGGCCGGCCGGGAAATAGGCCGGGCCTTCGGCCCAGCGGCAGCCGGTGAAAAGCTTCTCGAGATTGACATGACCGATGACCAGCCGCTCGAAGCGCGGGTCGTGAGTGACATAGGGGAGCATGGGTCCTCCGCGATGAGCCGCAGGTTCTGAAACTTGCCCGCGTGCCGCTTTCCGTCACTCTGATCGACCCTGCCAAATTTGCAAGTGGTGCTTCATCGGCGGCGCGCTGATGCAAGGAAGTGAATGCCCGGGGCACGCCCGGGCATCCGCATTTGTAGAGCTCGTTGTGAGGCTTACTGCGACAGCTTCACGAAATTGGGAAACTTGAGTTTCCCTTCCGCGATCGCCTTCGGCCAGACCGTGATCTGCTTGCCGTCCTGCCACTGGAAGACCAGACCGGTCACCGCACCGGGGCCCGACTTGATGCCGTGGGTGAACTCGTCACTCTTGCCGTAGAACTGGATGCGGCCGATCGTACCCTCGAAGTCGGTCTTCTCCAGCTCGGCGACCATCTTGTCCGGATCGGTCGAGCCCGCGCGCTTGATTGCATCCGTGATGATGTAGACCTCGTCATAGGCGGTATAGCCGGTATAGGCCGGCGGCGTACCGAACTTGGCCTTGAAGGCCGCCGCGAACGGTTTCGTCTTCGGCGTCACGGCGACATCGGGCGTTGCAACCGCCAGCGACGGCACGCCGTCGGCCGCGCCGTTGGTATCGTTCCAGAAGGTCGGGCTCAGGGCCTGCGCGCTGATGCCGAACATCGGGATCGGCACCTGCTGGTTCTTCCACTGCACTGTCGGCTGCACGCCGACATGCGAGATGCCGGTGACGATCACGTCCGGCTTCTTGCTCTCCATGTTGTTGAAGATCGGCGTGAAGTCGGTGGTGTCAGGTGAGAAGCGCACATGCTCGACGACCTTGAGGCCCGCCTTGGGCAGGCAGGCTTCGTAGCCGACGTCGAGCGGCTTGGTCCAGGCCGCGTCCTCGCTCATGATCGCGACCGTCTTGAACTTGAGCTGGTCGACGAGCAGGTCCTTTGCGGCATCGCAGACAAGCTGCGCCTGCGCGGCCGAGGTCAGGTAGCCGTGGAACGTGTATTTGTTCTTGTCATAGTCGTTATGGATCGCCTTGGTGATCTCGTTCGACGCAGCGCCCGGCGTGATCAGCGGCATCTTCAGCCGCGCCGCCCAGGGCTCCAGCGCCAGCACGACCTCGCTGATATAGCTCGCGATCACCGCGGAAACCTTGTCCTCGCTCACCGCGCGCTGGAAGGCGCGCACGGAGTCGGCCGAAGAACTCTTGTTGTCGTAGGTGACGATCTCGACCTTGCGGCCGAGCACGCCGCCCTTGGCGTTGATCTCGTCGGCGGCGATCTGCGCGCCGCCCGGCGTCGCCGCCCCCGCGATCGACTGCACCTCGGCGATGACGCCGATCTTGATGGGATCGCTCGATTGCGCATAGGCGGGCGCTGCGAGGCATAGCGCCAGCGCGGAGGCGAGAAGGAGGGTACTGCTCGGGCACGTCGTTGGTCGCATGGTCGTCTTCCTCTGCTTGTTATCGTTATTGCAATCGTCAGAGATACCCAGCGCCGGCCTCGCTTGCGAAGCGGCCGGGATCGCCCTCCCAGACGATCCGCGCATGCTCGAGCACGTAGACGCGGTCGGCGTGGGGAAGGGCGAAGGTCACGTTCTGCTCGCCGAGCAGCACGGTGATCGACGTGGTCTGTCGCAGCTTCTCCAGCGCCTTGGACAATTGCTCGAGGATGACGGGCGCGAGCCCCAGCGTCGGCTCGTCCAGGATCAGGATCTGCGGCTGCATCATCAGCGCGCGGCCGATCGCCAGCATCTGCTGCTCGCCGCCGGACAGGGTCTGCGCCAACTGTCCCTGGCGTTCCTTCAGGATCGGGAACAGCTCGAACAGCCAGGTGAGCTGCGCCGCGCGGGCCTCGTCGGTCAAATGCTGGCCGCCGAGATCGAGGTTTTCCCGCACCGACATTTCGCCGAACAGCTCGCGTGATTCCGGGCACTGCACGAGACCGCTGCGTGCGATCTTCGCCGGGCTCGTGCCGCGCAGTTTCTCGCCGCCGCGTAGGATCTCACCGCCATAGAGCAGGAAGCCGGAGATCGTGTTGAACAGCGTGGTCTTGCCGGCGCCGTTGAGGCCGACGATCGAGACGAACTCGCCCTCATGGACGTGGATCGATACGTTGTCCAGCGCCTGCGCCTTGCCGTAATGGACGCTGACGTTCTCGACCTGGAGCAGCGGGACCTTGTCCTTGAAGCTGGTCTCGGGCCGCGCATGGGTCTCGATCGCGCCGCCCAGATAGACCCGCCGCACGGTCTCGTTTCGCATCACCTCGTCGGCCTTGCCGGTGACGATCTCCTCGCCCAGATACATCGCGAGCACGCGGTCGACGAGCGCGGCGACGCTCTTGACGTTGTGGTCGACCAGCATCACTGCGCGGCCCTCGTCGCGAAAGCTGCGGATCAGGTCGGAGAAGACGTCGACCTCGGTGCGCGTCAGGCCGGCGAAGGGCTCGTCGACCAGCACCACCTTCGGGTCGCGCGCGATCGCCTTGGCAAGCTCGAGCCGGCGCAGATCGGCAAAGGGCAGCGTCGGCGGACGTCGGCTGATCACGGCGCCGAGTCCGACGCGATCGGCGATCCATTTTGCGCGTTCGACCAGCGCCTTGTCCGGAAACAGCATGAACAGGCTGTCCGGCAACAGCGCCACCATGATGTTCTCAAGCACGGTCTGCCGGTTCAACGGCCGCGAATGCTGGAACACCATGCCAAAGCCTTTGCGCGCGATCTTGTGCGCGGGCAGCCCGGCGACGTTCTCTCCCTCGAAGATCACTTCGCCGGCGCTCGGGCGCTCGATGCCCATCACACTCTTCATCGCAGTGGATTTGCCCGAGCCGTTCGGCCCGATCAGGCCAAAAATCTCGCCGCCACGCAGGTCGAAGCTGAGATTTTTCACGGCCGTCAGCCCGCCGAACCGCTTGGTCAGGCCCCGAACGGCGAGAACGGAGGTGGTGGTGACAGTCTGATCCATCATGAACGCGCCTCGCGTGACAGGGCCGCTCCGAGGAAACCGCCGGGGAAGAAAAGCACCACAAGCAGCGCAACCGCCGAAACGATGAAGGTCGCAAGCTCGCCGGTCGGCCGCAGGAACTCGCCGGCCACGATCAGGAAGATCGCGCCCAGCGCCGCGCCGAGCACGGTGCGCCGGCCGCCGAGCACGGCCGAGACGATGACGTTGACGCCGACCGCGACGTCGACCACGGTTCCGACCGAGGCGGTGCCGAAATAAAACACCAGCAGCGCGCCTGACAGTCCCGAGAAAAACGCGCTGACAACGAAAGCGGCGAGCTTGTGCTTGACGATGTTGAAGCCGAGCGCGCCGGCCTGCACCGGATCCTGACCACTCGCTTGCAGCACGAGCCCGATCGGCGATTGCGACAGGCCGTAGAGGATGGCCGCCGAGATCGTCATGAAGCCGAGTGCGATCCAGTAGTTGGCGCCGGCGTCGATGGTGATGACGTCGGGGATGGTCAGCCCGATCTCGCCGCCGGTGAGATCGGCGAACACGACGATGAAGTTCTGGAGCATGAGCACGGCAACCAGCGTCGTCAGGCCGAAATACGGTCCCCGGACCCTGAGCGCCGGCAGCGCCAGCACGAGGCCGGCGATGACGGAGGCGAGCGCGCCGAGCACGATGCAGAGATAGACCGACCAGCCGAACTGGTTGTTGAGGATGCCGGCGGTGTAGGCGCCGACCCCGATCAGGAAGGTCGGCCCGAAGTTGACCTCGCCGGCGAAGCCGAACAGCAGGTCCCAGGCCATGGCGAAGACGCCAAAATAGAAGGCGACCGTGAGCAGGCCCAGGACATAGCCGGAGACGTAGAGCGGCAGCGTCGCGGCGATCGCGACGAGCGCGAGCGAGACGAAGAACAGGCGTGAGGTGAAGAATCCGGACATCTCAGCGCCTCCCCAGAAGGCCCTGGGGCCGGATGTACATGACGACCACCAGAAGCAGCAGCGCCGGAATAGTGCGATAGGCCGGCGAGACCAGGTAGGCCGTGATGGTTTCGAGATAGCCGACCACGAAGGCTGCGATCAGCGAGCCGGAGACGCTGCCGAGACCGCCGAGCACGACGATCGAGAACGCACTCGCGGTCAGCGGTCCCACGCTGTAGGAGCTGACTCCCAAGAACATCCCGAGCAGCACGCCCGCGATGCCGGCGAGCACGCCGTAGATCGCCCAGACCACGATGTAGATGTTGGTGAGCTCGAGGCCGAGCAGGGTGACGCCGCGCGGGTTCATCGAGGCCGCCAGCACAGCCTTGCCGGTGCGGGTGCGGTTCACCAGCAGCCACAGGAGCGCGATGACGAGGCAGCATACCACCGCGGTGAAGATCTCGTTGCGCGGCGTGCGTACGCCGAGAATGTCGACGACACCCTCGACGATCGGCAGCACGGTCTTGGCGTTGTTGGTGAAGAAATAGGCGATCAGCTCCTGGATCATGATCCCCCACAGCAGCGTGCCGGTGAGGACGAAGATTTCCTTCTCCTCATTGGGTATGCGGCGGGAATCCTGGATCGGCTTCACCACCGCGAAGTAGGTGGCAAAGGCGGTGATGAGCGCGACCCCGACACCGATCAGCGCGCCCGAATAGGTATCGACATGCAGGATGCTGGCCGCGGCCCAGGCCGCTACCGCTGCGGCCACCATGATGGCACCGTGGGACAGGTTGAGCACGCCGGAAACGCCGAAGATCAGCGTGAATCCGGTGGCACCGAGAGCGTAGAGGGCGCTGATGGCAAAGCCATCGATCAATATCTGGAATGCTCGCATCTATGACTGGCAATCTGGGCTGTGAGAGGCGGTCTCGCTGCCTCCTTGGAGAGAAGGTGCTGCCTACGCCGCATGTGAAAGCTCCCGGGTGTTGGCCCGGGAGCTGTTCCGATCAGTTCGTGGTGAGCTTGATGAAGCTCGGGAACTTGACGTCGGTCTTGGCCACGTCCTTGGGCCAGACCGCGATCTGCTTGCCGCCCTGCCATTGCAGCATCAAGCCGGTGATCAGGCCCTTGCCGTATTTGATCGAATGGGTGAATGGATCGTCCTTGCCGTAGAACTGGACGCGGCCGATGGTGCCTTCCCAATCGGTCTTCTCCAGCGCGTCGACCAGCTTGTCGGCGTCGGTCGAGCCCGCCCGCGTCACGGCGTCGGCGATGTAGTAGACCTCGTCATAAGCGGTGTATCCCGCGTAGGACGGATAGTTGCCGTACTTGTTCCGGAAACCTTCCGCGAACGGCACCGACTTCGGCGTCACCGCGACGCCGGGGCCGGAGACGCCCTGGTAGAGCACGCCTTCGGCCGCCTGGTTGCTGTCCTTGCCGAACGTCTCGTTGGTCGCCTGCGAGGAGATGCCGAACATCGGAATCGGTACCTGCTGGTTCTTCCACTGCACCGTCGGCTGCACGCCGACATGCGAGATGCCGGTGATGATCACGTCGGGCTTGGCGCCCTCGATCTTGTTGAAGATCGGCGTGAAGTCGGTGGTATCGGGCGAGAAGCGGATGTGGTCGAGCACCTTCAGCCCGATCTTGGGCAGGCATTCCTCGTAGCCGACGTCGAGCGGCTTGGTCCAGGCGGCGTCCTCGCTCATGATGACCGCCGACTTCATGTGCATCTTGTCGACCAGGAGGTCCTTGGCGGCGTCGCAGACCGAGAGCGCCAGCGCGGCCGAGGTCAGGTAGCCGTGGAAGGTGTACTTGTTCTTCGCGTAGTCGGCATGAACGCTCTTGCTGATCTCGTTGGAGGCGGCACCCGGTGTGACGAACGGCGTCTTCAGGCGCGAAGCCCAGGGCTCCAGCGCCAGCACGACTTCGCTGATATAGCTTGCGATGACGGCGTTGACCTTATCTTCGTTGACCGCGCGCTGGAATGCACGCACTGAATCAGCCGAGGAGGAGTGATTGTCGTAAGAGATGATCTCGATCTTGCGACCGTCGACGCCGCCCTTCGCGTTGATCTCGTCGGCGGCGAGCTGCGCGGCCTGCGGGATCGATGCGCCGGCGATCGCTTGCGCCTCTGCAATCACGCCGATCTTGATAGGATCTGCTGCAAATGCCGCGCCTGATCCGCTTATCAGTGCGCCGAGCGCTGCCGCACCGAGGAATATCCGCAATGCACCAGGGAGTATGTTCTTCATTCTGTTTCTCTCCTCTTAAACAAGCCTCTTTTGAGCTATTGGGCGCGACTATAACGGCGACGACAATCTCGGCAAGTGAAACTACATTCAGGATTGTGAGAGCCGGACTAAAGTCTAGCGCTGCGCAAATAGAGTGCAGGACGATCGTTGCAGTCATGCAGAATCCGCTGGCGGGCATGCGTTCGCGTCCGTCGCGAGCCGCAGGTGCGCCGCGACGCGAGCATGAGCGATCGACGCGAAGGCGGTCGCCTGGCTGACATTGTCGGGTTAACGTCGCGCCGCGCAGGAAGGTCCTATTGATGGCTCAACTCGTTCAATGCCGCCTCGTCAACGAGCCGTTCGCCGATCCCGGATTGCTGGTCGATTTCAGGTTCGGGCGGCGCGCCATGTTGTTCGACCTCGGCGATCTGTTCCCGCTGGCCAATCGGGAGTTGCTGCGCATCAGCAACGTCTTTGTCAGTCACCGTCACATGGATCACTTTGCCGGCTTCGATCAGTTGCTGCGGGTCAGGCATCATCAGCCGGGCCGTTTGCGCGTGATAGGACCGCCCGGTCTCATCTCGGGCATTGCGGGCAGGCTGACGTCGTATAGCTGGAATCTGCTCAACGAGGAATCGCCGGACTTCGAGATCGCCGCCGCTGAATTCTGTGATGGCCGGCTCGGTGAGTGGATCTGCTTCTCGGCGAGGCGGCAGTTTCAAAGCTCGCCGATCGAAGAGCCATCCGTTGCGCCGGGGCTAGTGTTTGCGGACGGCGATCTGAGGATCGAGGCCGCGACCCTCGATCACGGAATTCCCTGTCTTGGCTTTGCGTTGCAGGAAACCCAGCGCGTCAATGTCTGGACAGCCGGGCTCGCCGAGCTCGGCCTTCAGGTGGGGCCGTGGCTCAATGCGGCGAAAAGCGCGGTGCGTATGGGCGCGCAGCCGGGCACGTTGATTGAGATCGATAGCGGCCGGGCGATCCGGCTCGGCGAGCTGACCCGGCACGCGCTCAAGGTCGCGCCCGGGCAGCGCGTCGCCTACGTGACCGACGCCGCCTTCACCCCTGCCAACGCCGAAAAGATCGTTGCTCTCGCACGCGGCGCCGATCACCTGTTCATTGAAGCAGCCTTCGCCGCAGACGACGCGCAACTTGCATCCGAGCGCCGTCACCTGACCGCGGCGCAGGCCGGATATCTGGCGCGCGAAGCGGGCGTGAAGCGGATGACAACGTTTCATTATTCTCCGCGCTATCTGGAGACGCCGGACCGGCTGCGAGATGAGGCGGAGGCCGCGTTCGCAGGGCGGACAGCGTCGCTGGCATGAGCGGCGCCCGCGCCGCCAGCGTGATCAACGCGCTCGTAGCAGCGAGGGATCGAGCGGCGGAAGCCGGGCAGGATCGAACGGCGTCAGATCGACGCTGCGTGCTGCGCCTTCAGTGATCAATTCGGCAAACGCTTCACCGGTCGCTGGCGCATTGAGGATGCCCCACACATTATGCCCGGTCGCAACGTAAAGGCCCTCGCAGTTCGGCACCCGGCCGATCAGCGGCAAGCCGTCTTGCGTGAGCGGGCGGAAGCAGGCTTGCCGCGCGATGATCCTGTCGGCGCGAAACAGCGGCGACAGCCGTTCAGCGATCGCTTGCAGACGCTCGATCGCGTCCTGATCCGGCGTTACGGTCGCGGGGTCCACCGGTAGCGGCGCGACGTCCGAGAACGCTGTGATCAGCGTGCTGCCGTCCGCGCGCGGAAAAACCTCGATCGATATTGCGCCGCTGCTTTGCTCATACTCCAGGAATAGCGCATCGGCCGGAACGTCCCTGCCGGTATCGTACACGATGCTCGGACTTCGCTGCCCGTACACGGCAGGCAGTCGCATCCATTGGGTCGCCAGCAGCGACCATGGTCCCATGGCGATGACAACGCCATCCGCCTCGATGACGCCGCCATCGGTCTCGACGCCCTTCGCGGTCGTTCCATCCGCATCGCGCGCGATGCCGGTAACGCGTCCGCGCCGCAGCTCGGCGCCCTGAGCGAGCGCCGCGTTCATCATCGCCGAGGTGAACTTGCGCGGATGGACGATGGCCGTCGTATCCGTCGTGCCGAGCCGGTGCGCGATGACGACGCCACTGGACAGCCAGTCGAGTGCCGACGGCGTGCCACGCAGCGCGTCGTCCCCGGCGACGAAACCGCCATAGGCGGTCATGCGGCGGTGGGCCCAATTGCCTGCGACCTCGTGCGGCAGTTGCGTGTGAAGCACAAAGCTGCGCCGCGCCAGCGCATCAAGCGGCGTCCCGGCGCACCAGTCGAGCGCCAGGAATCCCCCAGCTTTGCCGGATGCCGCGGCGGCAACTTCGGTCCGTTCGACGACGACGACATCGACGCCACACCGGCTGAGAAAATAAGCGGTGCAGGCGCCGATCACGCCGCCGCCGCAGATGACAACGCGCATCGTGTCTTCCCTGGCAATCCCTTGACGCATCAAGGCGACTATCAAAACAATTCGGCGCCGGCGGGGCCCGCCGGCACCTCATCAAGATCCGGCTCGCTCGCGCCGCCTCAGCCTGGCCCTGCGCCCTGCGTCGCGGTGTACACGGCGTAGAGCGACTGGCTCGCGGCCATGAACAGACGGTTGCGCTTCGGGCCGCCGAAGCAGACGTTGCCGCACACCTCCGGCAGGCGGATGCGGCCGAGCAGCTTGCCTTCCGGCGACCACACCGTCACGCCGCTGTAGCCGACGGCGCGGCCGGCATTGCTGGATGACCAGACATTGCCGTTAACGTCGCAGCGCACGCCATCCGGCCCGCACTGCACTCCGTCGATCACGCAGTCGGTGAAGCGCTTCTGGTTGGACAGCTTGTTGTCGCTGCCGACGTCGAACACGAAGATCTCGCCCTTGCCGCCGGCGCCGGTGTCGCCCGGACCCTTGCCGGTCGAGACGACGTAGAGCTTCTTGAAGTCGGGCGAGAAGCAGAGACCGTTGGGATCGGGCACCTGGTCCTCGCTGACCACGAGGTCGATGCGGCCACTGGGGTCGATGCGATAGCAATTGGTCGGGAGCTCGCGCTTGCCCGGCGTGAATCCGGCCGGCTGGCCAATCCGCGGATTGAGCTTGCCGCCGGCATTGCTCGGACCGCCGGGACCATCCGGCTCGCCCTCATAGAGCTGGCCGCCATAGGGCGGGTCGGTGAACCAGTAGCTGCCGTCGGAATGCGCGACGACGTCGTTCGGTGAGTTCAGCTTCTTGCCCTGATAGGAGTCTGCGAGCACCGTGGCGGTGCCGTCATGCTCGTAGCGCGTGACGCGGCGTGTGAGATGCTCGCAGGAGAGCTGGCGGCCCTGGAAGTCGAAGGAGTTGCCGTTGGAGTTGTTGGACGGCATACGGAACACGCTGACGCGGCCGTCGTCCTCGGTCCAGCGCATCTGCCTGTTGTTGGGAATATCACTCCATAGCAGATAGCGGCCCTGCGCGCTCCACGCCGGGCCCTCGGCCCACAACAGTCCGGTATGAAGCCGCTTGATCGCGGTGTTCGGTTGCGCGAGGTCGTTGAAGGACGGATCGACAGCGATGATGTCGGGGTCCCAGAAATAGGTGGTCGGCGCGCCGTTTGGGCCGAAATCGCGCGGCGGCGTCGTGATCGTCGTCGGCGGCGCTGCCGGCGCGTTCTGCGCCAGCGCGGCGCCCGCGCCCGTCATGGTGGCGCCTGCCGCGATCGCGAGGCCCTGGACAAGTGATCGTCGTGAAAGCGTGGTGTCTGGATCGCGCTGCTCGGAATCGCATCGTTGGCGTGTCATCGCTTCCTCCCGGTGGGGTTCGCCGGCCGGTTGATCCCGGCCGAGCAGGGTCAGGTTAGTCCGACCAGCGTCGAGTTGCGAGTGCGGCCATTCTTCTTCGCACGGTTGAAGAGCGTGAGATTCAGAATGACATCGGCAGGTTCATAGGAGACCGGGTAAGCCATATTGACGTGTCGGTTCCGGGAAATACCCATCTCAAGAAAAAATCAAGCACTTCTAAAGCCAAAAACACATGAAGGTACAGTCTGTTGAGATGGTTCTGTCGACTAATGACAGAGATCGCTCCTTCGGCAGCTCAAGAACTGGGATCAAGATCCCTGTTGGTCCGCCAGCCACAGCCCGGCGAGCCCCGAAAGTCCAAGAGCAAATTTCAAGACCACTGGATGGCCTGTTCCGTGCAGTTTGGTCGTGACGGTGGTGTCATGAAACGACGGGATTTCATTCGGCTCGTCGCCGGCGCAATGGCGTTTCCTGTGATTGCGCGCGCGCAAGAGGCACGGAAGATCTATCGCATCTTCTGGATCTCCACGGGCTCCGAGCCGGATCCGTTCCTGGACGGCTTTCGCGAGGGGCTGCGCTCGCTGGGATATGTCGAGGGCAAGAACGTGGTTCTCGAGAAGCACTATGGCAATCCATCGGCGCTGCGCCAGGTCATTTCGCAACTGAGACGCGGCGACGTAGACCTTGCCGTTTCCAGTGGCCCGGCAACGCGCGCCATGGCTACGGTAAAGGACATCCCCGTCCTGTTTGCACTCAGCGGCGACCCGGTGGCTTTGGGGGTGGTCAAGAGCCTGGCGCAACCTGGCACCAATTTCACCGGCAGCACGTTCCTCTCGCTTGAGTTGGCGGGAAAGCGCGTTGAGCTGCTCAAGGACATTTGTCCCAGAATTCGCAGGCTCGCCGTTCTCTCGAACACGGACCATCCGGGGGAACCATCGGAGTGGCGCGCGACCCAGCAGACATGCGCCGGGCTGGACATCGTGCCGACCTATGTTCCCTTCTCCGGGGCGGGTGAACTAGACAATGCGCTCGAGGTGGCTGGTGACTCGGACGCCGACGCGATGCTCGTGTTTCCCGATGTCGTGACGATGGTCGATCGGACGAAACTCGCGGAGTTCGCGCTGGCGCATCGGCTCCCTTCGATGTTCGGCTGGTCCGAGTACTGCGAGGCCGGCGGACTTTTGAGTTACGGCGCCAACCAGCGCGCGACCTATCGGTGGCTTGCGAACTACGCCGACCGGATCCTGCGCGGCGAAGATCCTGCCGTTCTTCCCGTCATCCGGCCTGAAAAATTCGAACTGGTGATCAATCTGAAGACGGCTCGGCTCCTGGGCGTAGAGCTGGATACATCTTCAATCCTGTTTCGCGCCAACAAGGTGATTTCCTGAGATCGATATGCCAGAATTCGTTGCGCAATCGTCATTGACTGCCCGTGGTGACGCGAAGCGGCCGCGTCGCTCCCTGTTTTTCAAGTACTTTGCGACCCTGTTCGTGGCAGCCGTCGTGCCTCTCATTCTTGGTGCGGTGATCGAAGCATCGTTCGGCTATCGCGACCAGCGCCGCCATATCAGCGAGGTTCTCCAGTCCGAGGCTCGCGGTGCGGCGGGCAGGATAGAGGCCTTCACCGATGAAATAAGCGATCAGCTGGGCTGGGTCGTGCAGTTTCCGTGGGCACAGGGAGACGACGACCGGCACAGGGTCGATGCGTTGCGTCTCCTGCAGCAGGTGCCCGCAATCGTCTCCGTTTCGCTGCTCGACGAGACGGGGACCGAACGCGTTTTCGTGTCCAGGCTACGTCTAAACAGGACCGGCCGCGGCATCGACCTGTCCGCGGATCCCGCAGTGATCGGCGCGCGTGCCAACAAGGTCTGGTATGGTCCCGTTCAATATCAGCACGAGTCCGAGCCATATATGAGGATCGCGGTCACCGGAAACCTTCCGGCCGCCGGGATTGCCATTGCCGAGGTCAACCTGAAGCTGATTTGGGATGTCATAGCAGCAATAAGGATCGGTCAGACCGGCTATGCCATGATCGTCGACGATTCCGGGCAGCTGATCGCCCATCCAGACATCAGCCTGGTCCTGCGCGGCCGTACCGGTTCCATCGATTTTGGCCGGATCAAATATCTTGTCGGCACCACGAGTCGCGGTGCCGTCATCACGGGGGACAAAGGCAATCCTGTCGTCGCGCTCTCGGTGCATGCAGCCGATATCGGCTGGACGGTGATCGCGATGCAGCCGATCGTGGAGGCGTTCGCACCGATCCGCGCGGCATTGTGGCGCTCGTCACTTCTGATTGCGCTCGGCGTGCTGATCGCGATCGCGCTGGCTTACTGGCGAGCGCACCGGATGTCCGGTCCGATCAAGCAATTGGAGGAGGGGGTCGAGCGGATCGGTACCGGACATTTCGATCACCGCATTGGGATTTCCAGCCGCGACGAGTTGGAGCAATTGGCGATCCGCTTCAACGAGATGGCGTCGGAGCTGGCGATCTCGCAGCAGAAAACCGTCCGCATCGACCGGCTAAAGCAATTCCTTGCACCCCAGGTCGCCGAACTCGTCGAACATTCCGCCGAACTGCTCGAAGCGCAGCGGCGTGAAGTCGTCGTGGTTTTCGGTGATTTGCGCGGCTTCACGGCATTCTCCGCGCGCGCCGAACCGGACGCCATCATGGCGGTCCTGCGCGAATACTATGCGGCGGTGGGAGCCGTTACGACCCGCTATGAGGCCACGTTGATCCGCTTTGCCGGAGACGGCGTGATGCTGCTCGTCAACGCGCCGGTTGCCTGCGACAAGCCCGCGAACCACGCCGTTCAGCTCGCGATCGATCTACAGGTCGCAGTGCAGTCGATTGCCGGGAAATGGTGCGCCGCAGGTCACGCGATCGGCTTCGGCGTCGGTATCGCAATGGGAACGGCGACGGTCGGAACCGTTGGCTATGAGGGGCGGCTCGACTACACCGCCCTCGGCAATGTCGTCAACCTGGCGTCCCGGCTGTGTGGCCTGGCAAAGGATGCGCAAATCCTGACCGACAGGGTGGTCGCAGAAAAAGTGAAGGACGCTGTCCCCCTTGTCTCGATCGGGAAGCACGTCATCAAGGGTTACGATCAGCCCTTGGAGATGTTTGCTGTCGCACAGGGCAACTTGCCCCTGACACGCCCGGATTCCGGGCTGCGCCGGCTGGAAATCGAAACTTTGTGAGCTGGGAGTCTGCGGCATGGCGCGCGCTCGTGCGCGTTGACACGCGGCGACAAAGACATACGCTGCGCGCGGATGAAAATGAGACCGCGTGCGAGAGCCGCGCGGAAAAAAGAGAGCAACATTCATCATGGTTTCACAATCACAACTGCCGCGCCGCAAACTAGGCCCTGTCTCTTATACACATGATGTGTATAAGAGACAGCTATGGCTACGGCCTGTCGGAGCACCGCTGCGGCACCGCACTGCGGCGCGTGGCCCGCGAGGACGTCGTCCTCTGCACCAAGGTCGGACGCTGGATGGACGCGTTTCATCGACCAGAGAACCGGTCGGGCTTCGTCGGCGGCCAGCCCCACAGCGCCGTGGTCGACTATTCCTATGACGGCACGATGCGCTCGGTGGAGCAGTCGCTGCTGCGGCTCGGCACCGACCGGATCGACCTATTGCTGATCCACGACGTCGACGTCTGGACGCATGGCGCAGCAGCGATCGAGGACCGGTTTCGTGAGGCGATGTCCGGCGCCTATGTGGCGCTCGACAAGCTTCGCTCGGAGGGCGTGGTCGCAGGCATCGGGGTCGGCGTGAACGAAGCCGACATGTGCGTGCGCTTTGCCAAGGCCGGCACGTTCGACGTGATGCTGCTGGCTGGCCGCTATTCGCTGCTCGAGCAACCGGCGCTGAAGGAATTCTTGCCGCTGGCGCTTGAGCAGGGCATCGCCGTGCTGCTCGGCGGTGTCTTTAATTCGGGCATTCTCGCTACCGGTGCCGTCAAGGGCGCCAAGTACAACTATCAGGACGCGCCACCGGAGATCATGGCGAAGGTCGCCGAGATCCAGCGCGTCTGCGAGGCCCATCGCGTCGCGCTGCCGACGGCCGCCGTGCACTTCGCGCTCGGCCATCCTGCCGTGGCGAGCGTGGTGCTGGGGGCGCATAGTCCAGAGGAGGTCGAGCGCAACGTGGCAGCGCTCACCACCAAGGTGCCGAGCGCGCTCTGGGCCGATCTGAAGGCCGCGCGCCTGCTCGATGCGGATGCGCCCGTGCCCGCGTAAGCGCGTCGATCGGCGCTATTTTCCGGCGCCCGTCGTCAGGCCGCTGACGATGTAGCGCTCGAGGAAGATGCCGACCACGACGAGCGGCGCGATCGCCGCTGTCGACAGCGCCGCCATCGACCACCAGTTGATGCCCTGTGAGCCGGTCTGGCTCGCCACCATCACCGGCAGCGTCTTCGCGTCGGTGCTGGTGAGGAGGGCGGCAAAGAAATATTCGTTCCAGCATAACACCAGCGAGAGGATGAACGCGGCGACCATGCCGGGCACCGCGAGTGGAAGGATGATGCGCAGGAACGCGCCCCAGGTCGACAGGCCGTCCACGAAGGCTGCCTCATCGAGCTCGATCGGAATCGCGTTGAACTGGTCGCGCATGATCCAGATGACGATCGGCAGCACCGTCAGCGTGTAGAGCAGGATCAGGCCAAACGTGGTGTCGAGCAGCGCCAGGGCCTTGTAGAGCACGAGGAAGGGCAGGGCGAGCACGACCGGCGGCAGGATGAGTTGCGACATGAAGAAGAACAGGATGTCGTCATTACGCATCCAGGCGAATTTGTAGCGGAAGCGGCTGAGACCATAGGCCGCGAGCGAGCCGAGGATCAGTGCCAGGATCGACGCGCCGACCGAGGTGATGATGCTGTTGACGAAGCGGTTCATGAATTCGGAACGCGCGGTCGAGGTCCCGAACAGCGTATCTGGCGAGAGGCCGAGCGAGCGCCAGCCTTTCCAGTCCGGCTGGAAATCGACCCAGGGGATCAGGTGCGCCTGAGTCACATCGACCGCCGATTTGAACGACGTCGTGACGGTCCAGTAGATCGGAAACAGGCAGATGAAGGTCCAGAGCAGCAATGCGGCGTAAATCAGCGCGCGGCCCAGCATTCGCCTGGCGCGCGGCGCGGCGGGACGCTTTCGGATGGGATTCGGTGCCACGGTCGAAATAGCCAAGCGCTCAAACTCCTTTTCCGACCTATACGACCTTCTGCGTCCAGCGCTTCGAGGCGCGCAACATCAGCGTCAGCAGCACGATGATCAGCAGCAGGTAGACCATGGCGAGCGCCGTGCCGTATCCGACGTTCGAGCGGTCGCGGTAGACGCGGTAGATGAAGCTCGACACCGTGTCGGTGGCGCCGCCCGGGCCGCCGGCCGTCACGTTGATCACGATGTCGGCGAGCTTCAGCTTGAAGATGATACGGATGATCAGGACCGTGATGCTGACCGGCAGCATGATCGGAAAGGTCACGTGCCAGAATGATTGCCAGCCATTCGCGCCGTCGACCTTGGCCGCTTCCTGCACCTCCTTCGGCATCGCTTGCAGGCCTGCGAGCAGGATGATCATGATGAAGGGGATCGAAACCCAGGCGTCCATCGCCTGGATGCTGAAGCGCGCCATCCACGGCGAGGCGAAGAATGCCGGATTGTCCCAGCCGAGATAGCGCGCCAGCGTCGCCGCCGGGCCGAAGCGATATTCCAGCAGCGACTTGCCGATCATCCAGCTCACGGCGACGGGGCTGAGCATCATCGGCAGCAGGAAGACCACCCGGAAGAATTTTCGCGCCCGGATCTCGGCGCTAAGCAGCAGCGCCAGTCCGAACGCGATCGCGTATTCGCCGAGCACCGCGACGGTGTAGAAAACCATGTTGCCGAGCGCGTTCCAGTAATAGGTGTCGTTCAGCATTCCCTTCAGATTATCGAAGCCGGAAAAGCGCGGGCCCTCGATCGAGCTGAGATTCCAGTCGAGCGAGGCGATGTAGAGGCCGAAGATCGTTGGGAAGATCACGACTGCGACGGTGAAGAACACCGCCGGCAGCAAAAACAGCGCACGATGGCCACGCTCGCCGCGGGTCAAAATCTGTCCGGCGCCAAATGCCACGGCCCAGACGAGATAGGCGATGAGGATCGGCCGCCAATCGGAAAATCCGGCGGTCATTGTGCCGGTCGTGTGCAAGACCTGAATGAGGACGACAAGCAGGAAGCCGAGCGAGGCCAGCAGAACAACCGCGCGGCCGGCGGCCTTCCTGCTGCCAGGGGCGCGCTTCGTCGCCGGCTGGTGGTGCGCATCGTCGCTAACGGGTGCGGAATTCTGCATCGAGATGAGTCGCATTCAGTGCCGGTTCTGTCGCCGGGCAAGTTTTCGGCTGGCGCCGGGGGCGCCAGCCGAGGGTAGATGATCTCGCGTAAGCGCGCTACACGCCGAGCGAGGCCTTATAGAGCCCGATCTGCCGTTCGCGGCCGATCTGGTCGGTCAGCTTCTCCCAGGCGGCGGCGATGTTGTTCGCCCCGGTTTGCGCGTCGACCTTGCCGGCGAAAATCTTCGTCAGCTCGTCCTCCGCGATGCTGTAGTACTGGAAGATGCCGGGGATGCGCGGCTCGACAGCCCGGTTGGGGTGGTTATAGGAGGCGAGCTGCGAGTTCAGGTAGGAGGTGATGTACTTCTTGTCATAACCCGCTGCGACCCACTCATCATACTGGAAGTGGCTGGTGCGGTGAGCCTGGAAGCCCGACGGGTACAGCACCATCCAGAATGAGAGGTCCTTGCCGCCGAGATGCGCGGCCGCGCTCCAGGCGGCCTTGTGCTTCTTCTCGTCGCCATTGACGCGGGCCATCACATAGATGCCCCAGCCGAGATAGGCGCAGTTCGGCGCATGGCTCGGACCGCTCGGCAACTTGTCCCATTGCCCGGTTTTGGAATTATAGACGTCGTCCGAGCCCGGCAGGATGTCGAAGCCGACGACGTCGCCGATGACTGAGGTGTCGCTCGCCTTTGCCACCTGGCCGATGTCGCCCCACCACGGGATCATCGAGCCGATGCCAGCCAGGAACTGCTGGAAGCCCGTGGTGTTGGGATCGGCGTTGAGCTGATCGGCCGGCTCGGACGGTAGCGCATCGATCACGTCCTGGATGGCGCGCACCCAGGCCGGGTTGTTGATGCGCGGCTTCATCGTGTCGATGTCGAACAGCCAGGCCTTATCGTCGGGATGTTTTGCGTAGGCCGAGGCGCGGCTGCCAAGGAAATAGAAGCCGAACCCGCCCCAGGGCTTAGGCGCATCGAGATAGCCGTAGACGTTCTGGTTCTTGAACTTCTTTCCCTTGAGGAATTTCGTCACCGCCTGGACCTGCTGCCAGGTCTTTGGCACGCCCCATTCGCCGGTGTTGCCGGCATCCTTCCAAGCCTTGGCGAGCGCCGGATCCGAGAACACGTCGGTGCGGTAGTTGAAGTTGTGGCAATCGCCGTCGATCGTGACGCGATAGGTCTTGCCGTTCCAGGTGCCGACCGGCGGCTTCAAATAGTCGACATAGTCGTCGATATCGATCTGCTTCTTGACCCAGTCCGGCATCTCCGACGCCAGGCCCTTGCCGCAGACGTCGCCTTCGAACGGCGCGCCCATCTCCAGGATGTCGAAATCGACCGTGCCGGTCGCGATCGCCTGCTGGAGCCGCGGGTTGTAGTCGGCCTGGGCGAGATCGATCCAGGAGATTTTTGCGCCGGTATAGGCCTCCCACGGCTTGAGGAAGCCGCGGAACAGGAGGTTGTGCAGGTTCTGATTATTCAGTCCCATGAAGGAGAGCTCGACACCCTTGAACTCGCCTTCCTTGATGCTCGCCTTGGTCGGGCCGAGGCAGAGCTCGCCGACCTTCTGCCAGTCGGCGTCGGTCGGCGAGCCCTTGCCCACGCCTGGAATTTGCCCAATCTGCGCGCGAAGATTGTTTTGTGCGAGCGCAATCTCCGAGAACGTGCCAAGTGCTCCGCTCGTGCCCAACGCCGCGGCGCTTGCCGCACCCTTCAGCACCGTACGCCGGTTCGGACGGAGTGCGGAAAGCCAATCATAATCTTGCTGTTTCATCGCGATACCCTCCCGTTGTTGACTTTCTTGATGTGAAGTCTGAGTAGCCGGAGCACAACGAGACGCTCGTGCACTTCGGTGTCGTCGTGATGGGTGACAAAGGCCGCTTTCGAGTATGCAACGGCGCCCATCAATGTCAACGAAAGCACGCGGAGTTGAAGCCGCCTGCCGCCGATCAGATAAGGCGAAGAGAATTTTCGCGATGCCGCGCTGCAAGATGGATGTTCGCGCGCGACATCATCTCTATGTCATATTCATGCCGAACGTGCCGCGCAGCCGTCGCCGCGGTCGGACGGCTTGAGCTGTTCACCTCACGCGGCATCGGGCGGGATGACGCCTTTCTTGAAGATGAAGCAGCCATAGAAGCGCAGCTCCCCGGTCTGGATCACGCAATAGGATTTCTTCGCAAGCTCATAGAAGGCGAAGCGCTCGACCGAGCCCATTGGGCAGGATCGCCCCTCCGCCGCGTCGATTTCCGCCTGCACCTCGCGTTGCACAGGCGGGATCTCGTTGGGCTGGCCGACGATTTCCATGCGCGAGGCCGGTCTGTCGACAAAGCTGTCGAGTGGCAGCACCGACAGGATCGCGCGCGCGGCGCGGGCAGCGGTGACATTGTCGATGCGAATGAGCTTGCCCAGCACGGTCTGGCGCGCCACGGCATCGGCCGGAAAATTGGTATCGCAGAGCACGAGGTCGTCGCCGTGCCCCATGGACCTCAGCGCGTAAAGAACATCGGCATTCAGAAGCGGGTCGATCGATTTCAGCATGCAACGCCTCCCGGGACGCGGATCAGTTTCTTAGGCTGACGACTATCCAACGTCACGGCGCCGCCGTCCATATCGACGTCAAAGTCCGCAGTCCGGTTCAATTCGGCTTGAACCGGCCTCGGTTGGTTCGCTTAAGGCCCGCCGGTCAGAGCAGCCCGTTTTTCTTCAGGATCTCCGGAGCATTCTCCTTGGTGATCAGCATGGTCGGCAACGTGATGACCGGTTGCAGCTTCTCGCCCTTGAGCAGCTTGACCGCCTGCCGCAGACCCTCGGCACCGGGCGTCGCATAGAGGAACGTCGCCGTGAGCTGACCCTTGGAGACCCAGGTGACGCCTTCGTCAGGCAGCCCGTCGATGCCTATGATGAACTTGATGTCCTTGTCGCGGCCGGCGTCCTTCGCGGCGAGATAGGCGCCATAGGCCATCGGATCGTTGTGGCCATAGACCAGGTCGATCTTTTCGTTATTGCGCAGGGCGGTCGTCATGATGTTGTAGGCCTTGTCCTGCTTCCAGTCGCCCGACTGGTTGTTGAGCAGGTACTTGATGCCCGGCTCCTTGTCGGTGTGGGCATGGAAGCCGTCGTGCCGGTCATGCGCCGGCTGGGTGCCCATGCCGCCCCAGATTTCGACGACGTTGCCAGCCGCCTTGCCGGGACCGCCGAGCAGCTTGACCGCATGCTCGCCGGCCGCCTTGCCGATCGCGACATTATCGCCGCCGATGAACTGGGTGATGCGCTTGGTGTCGACGTTGCGGTCGAGCACGATCACCGGAATCTTGGCGTCGATCGCCTTCTCGACGACGCCGGTCAGTCCCGCCGACTCCTTGGGCGAGATCAGGAGCACGTTGACCTGCTGCACGATGAGGTTTTCGCAGTCGGCGACCTGCTTCTCGGTCTTGTCCTGGCCGTCGGTGATGACGAGGTCGACGTCCGGCTGGTTCTTCGCTTCGGCCTGGATGTCCTTGTTGAACTGCACGCGCCACGGCTCGAGCGTGGTGCACTGGCTGAAGCCGACCTTCCACTTGCCTGCGGCCTTGGCCGGGCTCCAGCCGGCCGGCAGATACACGGTCATGGCCGCGCCGGCCACGGTGGTCGACAGTTTCAAGAAATCACGACGCTTCATCGAGGTCCTCCCTTTGTTTTGATTGCGCCTTGGCGGCGTTTGGCAGCCGGTAGGCTTCGGCTGTTTTCGGATCGGCGTTGGCTTCCCGCGACCGGTTGAACCGCCATCGCGAGATGAGCTGACCGAGATTCTGCTCCTGCACCAGCACGGTGCAGACGATGATCAGGCCCTTCATCAGGAGCTGGACGTTGGAGTCGATGTTCTGAAGCTGAAGAATGTCCGACAGCAGCCCGAAGATCAGGACGCCGACGAAGGTGCCGGCGAGGCCGCCGCGCCCGCCCATCAGGCTGGTGCCACCGATCACCACCGCCGCGATCGCATCGAGCTCGAGGCCGGCGCCGGCATCGGGCTTGCCTTGCCGATATTGTGCGACGAACAGCACGCCGGCGATCCCCGCCAAAAGTCCGGACAGAAGATAAGCCGTGAGCTGGACCTGGGCGACCTTGATGCCCGAGAGCTTGGCAGCCTCGACGTTGCCGCCGATCGCATAAGCATAGCGGCCGAACGTCGTGAAACGCAGGATCGCGCCGAACAGGACGATCGCCGCCAGGAAGAAGACGCTCGGCACCGGCAGCACGCCCCAGAGCATGGAGCGCAGCAGCTCGAAGGCCTCGGTGGCATTGGTGCCGGTATAGACCGGCACAACGGCGTTGTCCGACCCGGCCGTCAACCGCGCGATGCCCAGTGCGCTGACCATCATCGCGAGCGTCACGATGAAGGGCTGCATCCGGCCGGTGACGATCAGGAGCCCGTTGATGGCCCCGAGCAGAAGCGCGAGGCAGGGCGCTACCAGAAGCACGCCGAGCACGCCGAACTTGACCGGCACCTGGCTCGCCGTCCACCACCCAATTGCAATGGCGACTATGAAGCCGAGCAGCGCGGGAATGCCGACGCTGCGCCAGCGCGACAGCGCGATGTCACGGCGCCGCCCGGCGCCGACATCGCGGCCGCGCGCAAGCCCTGCGAAGATGAAGCGTGCGGCCAGCGCCGCGGCCACACCACAGACCAGCACCGCCGCCGGCACGCCCAGCGCCGAGGCAGCCGTCCAGCCGGGCTTGGTGAGCAGCATCGCGCAGATCACGGTCGAGAAGCCCATGACGGAGCCGACCGACAGGTCGATGCCGCCAAGCAGGATGACCATGGTCATGCCGGTCGCGACCAGCCCCGTGATCGAGACCTGACGAAGCACGTCGGTCAGGTTGCCGTAGGACAGGAAGATGTTGTTGCCGGACGAAGTGTGCGGTGAGGTGAGGGCGCCGATCAGGCAGATCAGCAGCAATCCCCAATAGAGTTTGGTTTGCGAGAGGAGTCTAAGTGCCTTCATCATGCTTCTTCCTGCGACCACGTCGCCATGCCGGGTGCGGCAAGACGCATCACCGCCTCCTGCGTTGCGCTCTCGCGCGTCAAGAGGCCGGTCTGCCGTCCCTCGCACATCACGAGAATCCGATCGGACAGCAGCAGGAGCTCCGGCATTTCCGACGTCACCACGATGATGCCGAGACCCTTTGCGGCGAGATCGAAGATCAGGCGATAGATCTCCTGCTTGGCGCCGATGTCGATGCCGCGGGTCGGCTCGTCGAGCAGGAGAATGCGCGGCTTGGTGGCAAGCCACTTGCCGATCACGACCTTCTGCTGGTTGCCGCCCGACAGCGCTGCGGCCGCTTGTCCGATGCCGGTGCAGCGGACCGAGAGCCGACCGACCATCTCGCGGGCCAATGCACGCTCGCGCGCGAAAGCGCGCAGGCCGAATTGCGAGAGCGCCCCGATGGACGGCAGCGCGATGTTGTCGCAGATCGAGGCGGCGAGATGCAGGCCGCGCTCCTTGCGGTCTTCGCTGACGAGCGCGAGGCCAAGGCGATAGGCATCGGCCGGCGCGTTGATGTCGGCTATCTCACCGTCGATCGCAATGGTGCCGCCGCGCCAGCCACGGGCGACGCCGAAGATCGATTCCAGGATCTCGGTCCGCCCGGAGCCGAGCAGGCCGCCGATACCCAAAATCTCTCCGCGCCTGAGCTCGAAGCTGACGCCGTGCAGCATCCGGCGCCATCCGTGCGGACTGAGCGTGTCGAGCGTCAGGTCTTTAACGGACAGGATGACCGTGCCATCCGCCGCTGCCGCACCGCGGTCGCTTGCGGCCATGTCGCGGCCGACCATCGCCGCGATGATCGCGCCGCGTGACAATTCGCCGATCGGCGCCGTAACCACCCGTCTGCCGTCGCGCAGCACGGTGACGCGGTCGGCGAGTTCGAGCACCTCCTCGATGCGGTGCGAGGTGTAGACGATCGCGACGCCTTCGGCTGCGAGCTGTCGCACGATCTTGAACAGCGTTTCGCATTCCGACGACGACAGCGCCGAGGTGGGCTCGTCCATGATGAGGATACGGGCATCGAGCGACAGCGCCTTGGCAATTTCCACCAGCTGCTGCTCGCCGACGCGCAAGTCGGCAACGCGACTCTCCGCGTCGAGCCTCACGCCCAGCCGCGCCAGCAGGCGCCCGGCCGCCTTGACCATGCGGCGACGATCGATCAGCAGGCCCGCGATCAGCGGCTCGCGACCAAGAAAGATGTTGTCGGCCACGCTCAGCTCGGGAACGAGATTGAGCTCCTGGTGGATGATCGCGACGCCGGCTTCCTCGGCGGCGCGCACGCCGGCGAACAACACCGCCTGGCCTTCGACCTGAATGACACCGTCATAGCTCGTGTGCACGCCGGCGAGGATCTTCATCAAGGTGCTCTTGCCGGCGCCGTTCTCGCCCATCAGTGCGTGCACTTCGCCGGGGCATAGATCGAAGTCGACGTTGTGGAGAGCCTTTACGCCGGCGAAGGATTTTGAGACCTGTTCGGCGGAGAGAGCGACGTGACCGCTCGGCGCACTTGCACGGGCGCCAAGCTCGATCACGCGGGAGGACGCGCGTGATTCATCCTGCGCTCCGAGAGCACCGACGCGTGCTTCCATTGCTGCTCCTCCCAGCCCCGGCTCTTCAGTCTCTGACGGACATCGAGCCGCAGGGTGATGCTTGTTATTTTGCTGATATGCTAGTTATATCAGATGCGCTTCGTCAAGCCTTCGTCCGCGCAATTGGACTTCGCCAACCGAAAAAGTGAAAATCAGCCGGGGGATTCACAGGATGCATTCAATCGGCGGGTTCAGGGGCGGAACCGTTGCAGCGCGAGGGCGCAGGGCAGGCGGGTCGAAAGTCGACCAGGCCTATCTCGCACTGAAACGAGCCATCGTGTCGGGACAGCTCGCGCCGGAAACGCCGATCGACAAGACCGAGTGGTGCGCCACCTTCGAGGTGTCGCGGCTCTCGATCACCACCGCAATCAACCGGCTCGCCTTTGAAGGTCTCGTCGTGGTCGAGCCGCAGCGCGGCTCCTATGTCGCGCGGATTCACCTCGAGGATGTGCGGCAATGGATGCTGATGCGACGCGCGTTGGAGGTGGAAGTCGTCGGGGTCTGTGCCGCCGACATGTCGGGCGAGGCGATCGCGGTGCTTGGTCAGAATCTCGCCTATCAAAAAGCCGCCATCGCCAGTGGAGATCTTGAAGGCTTCCATGAGCTCGATACCAGGTTTCACCGCCAGATGACGGAAACCCTCAACCTTGCGCGCGTCGGCGAGGTGCTTGATCCGATCCGCACTCATCTCGAGCGGGTGCGGCGGACCCTGTTGCCCGAACCTGGGCGGCCCGAGGGCACGTTCCGCGAGCACGAAGCCATCTATCACGCGATTGCCACCCGTAAGCCGGACCAGGCCAGGCGCGTAATGGCAGATCATCTTGACCGCGTCTCGCGCGAGTTGCAGTCCTTTGTCGCCAAGCACCCCGGCTTCTTCGACGAGTAGAGGCCTTCATCGGCCGTCATCGCTTCAGGCGAAAGCATCATGTATCTCGGCATCGATCTCGGCACCTCCGCGGTCAAGACCGTCCTCGTCGACGACACCCAGCACGTGATCGCGAGCGCGAGCAGGTCGCTTGCGACTGCCTCGCCACGTCCCGGTTTTTCCGAGCAGGATCCGCGGCAATGGATCGAGGCGGCATTTACAACCCTGGACGAGCTGAAAGCGGATCATCCGCGCGAGCTGGCCGGGGTCGAGGGCATCGGACTGTCCGGCCAGATGCACGGCGCGACGCTGCTGGACGCTGAGCTCAAGCCGCTCCACCCCTGCATTCTCTGGAATGATGGCCGCTCTGCGGCCGAGTGCCGCCTGCTCGAAGAGCGCTGGCCGGCCTTGCGCACCACGACCGGCAACAAGGCGATGCCCGGCTTCACTGCGCCGAAGCTTTTGTGGATCGCGGCGCACGAGCCCGAGATCTTTGCCGCGACCAAACTCGTGCTGCTACCGAAGGCCTATTTGCGGCTGATCCTGACGGGCGAGGCGATCGAGGATGTCTCAGACGCCTCGGGATCGCTATGGCTCGACGTCGCGCGGCGCGACTGGTCGGATGAGGGCCTTGCCGCGACCGGTCTGACGCGCGCGCACATGCCGCGGCTGGTCGAAGGCTGTGCGCCGTCGGCGCGGCTGACGCGCGAACTCGGCGAGCGCTGGGGCATGGTGAAACGGCCGATGATTGCAGGTGGCGCCGGCGACAACCCGGCCGGTGCCGTCGGCATCGGAGCGATCCGCCCGGGAACCGCGTTCATCTCGCTGGGGACATCAGGCGCGCTGTTGACGCCCACGGACAGGATTGCCGCGAACCCGGATCGCGTCGTGCACACCTTCGCACATGCGATCCCGGCAATGTGGATTCAAGCCGGCGCGATCCTGTCGGCCGCGTCCTGCCTCGCCTGGTTCGCGCGGCTGCTTGGCGCCCCGGAAGCCGAATTGCTGGCGCCGCTCGGTGCGCGCCCGCAAGCGCCTTCGCCTGTCAGCTTCCTGCCTTATCTTGCCGGTGAGCGGACGCCGCATGACGACCCGAATGTGCGCGGCATGCTCGATGGTCTGAGCCACGGCACCGATCGCAAGGCGATCGTGCAGGCCGTGCTCGAAGGCGTCGCGTTTGCGCTGGCCGATTGCCGCGACGCACTCGCGGCCGCCGGCCTTGCCGTCGCGGAGGCCGATGCGATCGGCGGCGGGTCGCGGTCCACCTTCTGGCTCGCGGTGCTGGCGAACGTGCTGAACATGCCGATCCACCGCTTTGCAGCAGGCGAGACCGGCGCCGCGTTCGGTGCGGCGAGATTGGGGCGCCTTGCTGTCACCGGCGAGGCGGTCGCGGCCGTCTGTACGCCGCCGCAGCGCGTCGAGACTTTTGAACCCGAGCGGGCGCTCGCCCATGCCTACGCCGAACGCCTGCCCGCATGGCGCGAACTGTACCGGCCGCGCCATTAGCGTCGTGCGTTCCGCATGTGCAGCTCTTCGATATTGTCGGTTCGGTATTGCCCTGCGCCGCCGCCTTTTGTTTAATGGTCGAACCGCGCTGACAACGAAAGAGACGCGGGTGGGAAACGCATTGTGCGCCGGGAGGCACGATGAACGATCCGATCCTCGAGATGCGCGGGGTCTCCAAATCCTTCTTCGGCATCAAGGCGCTGCGCGCCGTTGACCTCACCGTCTATGCCGGCGAGGTCCACGCGCTGATGGGCGAGAACGGCGCCGGCAAGTCGACCCTGATGAAAATTTTATCGGGTGCCTACCGGCCCGATCCCGGCGGCGAAATCCGCATCGAGGGCAAGCCGGTACGGATCGAAGGTCCGCTCGGCGGCCGCGCCGCCGGCATCTCGATCATCTATCAGGAACTGTCTTTAGCCCCCAACTTGAGCGTCGCGGAGAATATTTATCTCGGCCGCGAGGTCTCGCGTTCGGGATTCCTCGCGCGCGGCGACATGCGCGTCGGTGTCGGCCCGATCCTGGAGCGGCTGGGCGCCGACTTCACTCCGTCGACGCTGGTGGCACATCTTTCCATGGGCCAGCGCCAGCTGGTCGAGATCGCCCGTGCGCTGCACGCGCGTTCCAAAATCCTGATCATGGATGAGCCGACCACCGCGCTGTCGGCTGGCGAGAGCGAGCGGCTGTTCGCACTGGTCCGGCAACTGCGCGCCGAAGGGCTTGCCATCATCTATATCTCGCATCGTATGGACGAGGTTTACGCGCTCGGCGATCGCGTCACGGTGCTGCGTGATGGACGCCTGGTCGGCTCGCTCGACAAGTCCGACATCCGCGCCGACAGCATCGTCCGCATGATGGTCGGGCGCGACGTCTCGTCGTTCTACAAGAAGGACCACGATCCCGAGGCTGGAAAGGGGCATCCGGTGCTCACCGCAACCGATATGTCCGACGGGCAGCGCGTAAAGGGCTGCTCGCTGACCGTGCATGCGGGCGAGGTCGTGGGACTGGCCGGCCTGATCGGCGCAGGCCGCACCGAACTTGCACATCTGATCATCGGCGCCGCGCCGAAGATTTCCGGCCGTGTCGAGCTCGAAGGCCGCCCAATCGACATCCGCACGCCCGGCGAGGCGCTCGAGGTCGGCATCGCCTATCTCACCGAGGACCGCAAGGCGCTCGGCCTGTTCCTGGACATGTCGTGCCAGGATAACATCAACCTTGCCGTGCTTGGGCGCGATGCGAAGCTCGGCTGGTTCCTCGATCGCGACAAGGCGCGTGAGCGCGCCGACAGGGCTTTCGCAGGGTTAAGCATCCGTGCCGCCAACGCCGGCGTCCCCGCAGGCGGACTGTCCGGCGGTAACCAGCAGAAGGTGCTGCTCTCGCGGCTGCTTGCAATCGGACCGAAAGTCCTGATCCTTGACGAGCCGACGCGCGGCGTCGACGTCGGGGCCAAGTCCGAAATCTATTCGATCATCGACAATCTCGCCAAGGCTGGCACGGCGATCCTCATCATCTCGTCCGATCTGCCCGAGATTATCGGCATCTGCGACCGCGTCATCGTGATGCGCCTGGGGCACGTCGAGGGCGAGATCAGGCGAACCGCGACACAGCAGCTGACCGAGGAGGATATCATGGCACTTGCCACGGGGATGGAGCACCTCGATGCCTGATCAGGGATCTTCACCAGCAAAGGCGGCCACGGCAAACGGGCTTGCCGCTGCCCAGGAGATGAAACGCCAGCGGGTCAGGCTCCTGATCCAGGCGGCCGGCATGCTGCCGGTGCTGCTGCTCCTGTGCGCCGGCTTTCATTACCTGTCGGACGGCCGTTTCTTCACCGGCCAGAATCTCGGCATCGTTCTGCAGCAGGCTGCTGTCAACACCGTGCTCGCGGCGGGCATGACCTTCGTCATCCTCACCGGCGGCATCGACCTGTCGGTCGGCTCGATCCTGGCGGCGTCCGCGATGGCCGGATTGACGCTGTCAAAGCTGCCCGAGCTCGGGGCGCTGTGGCTGCCGGCTGCCGTCCTCACCGGCCTCGGTTTCGGTGTCGTCAATGGCGCGCTGATCGCGCTGCTGCGGCTGCCGCCCTTCATCGTCACGCTCGGCTCGCTCACCGCCGTGCGCGGCCTGGCGCGCCTGCTCGGCGCCGACACCACCGTGTTCAACCCTTCCATTCCCTATGCCTTCATCGGCAACGGCTCGCTCACCCTCATTCCCGGCGTGATCTCGATTCCCTGGCTGTCGGTGATCGCGCTGCTCGTGATCCTCGTTTCCTGGCTGGTGCTGCGCCGGACCGTGCTCGGCGTGCACATCTACGCAGTCGGCGGCAATGAAAGCGCAGCGCGGCTCGCCGGCATCAAGGTCTGGGCGGTGCTGATCTTCGTCTATGGCGTGTCAGGACTGTTTGCAGGCCTCGGCGGCGCGATGCAGGCGGCGCGACTCTACGCGGCAAACGGATTGCAGCTCGGACAAAGCTACGAGCTCGATGCGATCACCGCTGTGATCCTCGGCGGCACGTCCTTCGTCGGCGGTATTGGCTCGATCTGGGGAACACTGGTCGGCGCGCTGATCATCGCTGTGCTGTCGAACGGCCTGATCCTGGTCGGCGTATCCGACATCTGGCAATACGTCATCAAGGGGCTGGTGATCATCGGCGCGGTCGCGCTCGATCGTTACCGCCTGCAAGGCTCGGCGCGCACCTGACGATCGGTGCGCGAAGGTACAGCCACTCGCGCTGTGGCACTCCGTTGCGGCAACTGGTCAGCCGCGCGGGACATCAAGTCAGACCAGGGAGGAAGCCAATGTTGAAGACGATCTCGCTTACCAGCGCCGCCGTGGCGCTTGCCCTGAGCTCCGCGCCGCTGCAGGCGAAGGAGCTCAAATCCATCGGCGTCTCGCTCGGTTCACTCGGCAACCCGTTCTTCGTCGCACTGTCGAAGGGCGCCGAGTTCGAGGCCAAGAAAACCAATCCCAACGTGAAGGTCACGACCGTCGGCTTCGAATACGATCTCGGCAAGCAGGTGACCCAGATCGACAACTTCATCGCCGCCGGCGTCGACCTGATCCTCCTGAATCCCGGCGATCCCAAGGCTATCGGCCCTGCGATCAAGAAGGCGCAGGCCGCGGGCATCATCGTCGTCGCGGTCGACACCGCCGCCGAGGGCGCCGATGCCACGGTGACCACGAACAACGTCCAGGCCGGCGAGATCTCCTGCCAGTACATCGTCGACAAGCTCGGCGGCAAAGGCGAGGTGATCATCGAGAACGGCCCGCAGGTCTCCGCGGTGATCGATCGCGTGAACGGCTGCAAGAGCGTGTTCGGCAAGAACCCCGGTATCAAGGTCCTGTCCAGCGACCAGGACGGCAAGGGCTCGCGCGAAGGTGGCCTCACGGTGGCGCAGGGCTACCTGACCCGCTTCCCGAAGATCGATGCCATCTTCGCCATCAACGATCCGCAGGCGATCGGCACTGATCTGGCCGCGCGCCAGCAGAGCCGCTCCGGCATCGTCATCACCGCCGTCGACGGCGCCCCCGACATCGAGGCCGCGCTGAAAGACCCGCAGTCGCCGCAGATTCAGGCCTCGGCCTCGCAGGATCCGTTCTTCATGGCGCGCCGCGCCGTGCAGGTCGGCGTCGGCATCCTGGGCGGGCAGAAGCCCGCCTCGACCGTCGAGCTGCTGCCGTCGAAGCTCGTGACGCGCGACAACGTCGCCGACTACAAGGGCTGGACGTCGGATCGCACACAGTAGCGGTGGCGGCCGCCACCTGAGCATGATCCGGAAGATCATGCTCAACAACAACCAATGTCTCCAGCGCCGCCTCTTGCAGGCGGCGCTGGAACGCTGCATGACGGTCGGCGTTTGTGATCGACGGCCTTGCGCCGCTCGGTGAACTTTTCTGGATGCGCCGCCCATGACTCAAACTGAGACTCAAACTGATCGTTCGCCTCACTTCGCATCCCGCCTCGTCGGGAGATACGCGCTCGTGACCGGAGCGTCGCAAGGCATCGGGCGCGCGATCGCCGTCCGTTTCGCGCAGGAAGGGGCAACCGTCGCCATCAACTATCTGGAGCACCGTGCGGATGCGGAGAACACGCTTGCGCAGGCGCAGGCGGCCTCGCGCGAGCGCGGCCATGGCGAGCGGGATCATGTCGTCGTTCAGGCCAATGTCGCCGTCGAGGCGGACATCGCGCGGATGTTCGACACGCTGCTGTCGCGCTGGCCGCGGCTCGATTGCCTCGTCAACAATGCCGGCTTCCAGAAGGAATCGCCGAGCGAAGCACTCGATATCGAGGCCTATCGGCGCATCATCGACGTCAATCTCAACGGCGCGGTGCTCTGCGCGCAGAAGGCGCTGGCGCATTTCCTCGCGCGCGGCGGCGGTGGCACCATCGTCAATTGCTCGAGCGTGCACCAGATTGTACCGAAGCCGGGCTATCTCGCTTATTCGATCAGCAAGGGCGGCATGGCGAACCTGACGCGCACGCTGGCGCTCGAATTCGCCGGCCGCGGCATTCGCGTCAACGCGGTAGGGCCGGGCGCGATCGACACGCCGATCAACGCGGCCTGGACCGGCGACGCAAAAAAGCGCGCCGCGGTAGAGGATCACATTCCGCTCGGGCGTGTCGGAACGGTCGAAGAGATCGCCGCGGTGTTCGCCTTTCTCGCCTCCGACGAGTCGAGCTATATCACCGGCCAGACCATCTACGCCTGCGGCGGCATCACGCTGTTCGGCGAATTCCGCGACAACTGGGCGAGCTAGAGCTTCCGACGTCTGCTACACTCCGCCTCAATGCGAAACGCGCGCGCGCACGTGACAAGCGGCAAACGGGAGGGGGAACATGTCAGCGACCATGGGCTCCGATGAGCAAGGAAGGGGCTATTTTCCACGCTGGAAGCTGAAGACCTCGGGCGTCATCCTGCCCGAGGAGCGGCTGCCGTGGGGCCAGACCATCATTGCCAGCCTCCAGCATGGCGTCGCGATGTCGGGGGCAACCATCATCGCGCCGCTGCTGATGGGGTTCGATCCCAATCTCGCGCTGTTCTTTTCCGGCGTCGGCACGCTGATCTTCTTTACGGTCGTTGCCGGACGCGTGCCGAGCTATCTCGGCTCCAGCTTCGCCTTCATCGCCGTCGTCATTGCGGCGACCGGCTATTCCGGGCAGGGGCCGAATCCCAATATCGAGGTCGCGCTCGGCGGCATCGTCGGCGCCGGCGTGCTCTACGGCATCATCGCGCTGATCGTGATGTGGGCCGGCGTCGGCTGGGTCGAGCGGTTGATGCCGCCGGTCGTCACCGGTGCCGTCGTTGCCGCGATCGGCCTCAATCTCGCGCCGGTGGCCGTGAAGGCCGTGAGCGCGAGCGCATTCGACACCTGGGTCGGACTGTTGACCGTTCTGATCATCGGCCTGACCGCGGTGGCGGCTCCGGGATTGTGGCGCCGGCTGCCGATCATCGTCGGCGCCATCGGCGGCTATCTCCTTTATCTCCTGCTCGCCAATGGCTTCGGTCTGGGCAAGCCGATCGATTTCACCCAGCTTTCGGCCGCGCCATGGATCGGGCTGCCAAAATTCACCACGCCGACCTTCCATGCCGACGCGATCTTCCTGATCGCGCCGGTCGCGATCATTCTTGTTGCCGAGAATCTCGGCCACATCAAAGCCATCGGCGTGATGACTGGGCGAAGTCTGGACGGCTATCTCGGCCGCGCGTTCCTCGGCGACAGCCTTGCAACGATCGTCTCGGCCTGCGGCGGCGGCACCGGCGTCACCACCTATGCGGAGAACATCGGCGTCATGGCGGCGACGAAGGTCTATTCGACGCTGCTGTTCGCGGTGACATCCGTGGTGTCGATCCTGCTCGGCTTCTCGCCCAAATTCGGTGCGCTGATCCTGTCGATCCCGGGTCCCGTGATCGGCGGCCTGTCGATCGTGCTGTTCGGCCTGATCGCGGCGATGGCCGGGCGAATTTGGGTCGAGAACAAGGTCGACTTCTCCAGCCCGCGCAACCTGATCACGGTCGCGGTTGCGCTCACAGCCGGCGCCGGCGATCTCACACTGAAGTTCGGCGCTTTCACGATCGGCGGCATCGGCACCGCGACGTTCGGCGCGATCATCCTCTATCAGATTTTGGCCACGAAGGAAGCGGGTAACTGATCAGCGGAAGCCGAGATGCGCCGATTCCATCAGGCCGTCGGCAGCTCGAGCGCGATCACGCCGTCGCCGCCGTCTGCGGCCCTGACGCTATCGCGCGCCACCGATTCGATGGCGGGCCACCGCTCGCGGAACAGCGCCGATGCGTCGTGGAAGTTCGGGGCGTCGACCCTGACACAGCAGGCCCGCCGTTTGCCGCCATCCGCTATCTGAAATGAGAAGGTGAAGCCGACCCGCTCCGCATCGCCGTCGATCGCCCGCAGTTTTTGCATCAGTGTCCCCTGATGTTGCATTCACCGGCGCACCTTGCGTTTTCGATTTGGAAATTCCTGCGGCGCGATTGTGGCGCCGATCAAATAGGTTTGCAGTGTTGCAAACATCTGACACTTGTCGTGAGGTGGCGCCGCCAGGCCTTGTTCCCAATGACTACGATTGAGGCAGCCGGCCGAACGCATGAGCTCGAAGACGGACATGGGAGCGAGACTCCATATCATCGCAAGCGTGACGCTTGCCGTTGCAACCGCCTTGAGTGGGGCAGTGAATGTCGGCTCATCGGCGCGCGCCCAGCCGGCGGCGCTTACCGCGAAGCAATCCACGGCGCTCGAGGCCTACAATCGGGCCTTGAGTGACTTCAAGGCGATCCTCAGCCAACGACGCCGCCAGATCGACGCGCACGAGCCGCTTCCGAACCTGCCGGGGCAAGCCCTCTACCTTGCGCGCGTCGATGTCATGAGCACCTACAAGGATCTCACGGATGCGCTTCCGTCGCGGCTCGGACGACCCAACAAGTACGAGGTTCCGCCGGCCTATTTCGACGCCGACATCGAACCGCTGATCGACGAGTACCGCGCGCTCTTCGACGTCATGGAGGCGCCGCCTCCGAACGCGCAGGCCTCAGTGACTCCGTTCAAGGACGTCGTCGATCTCGGCACCGCGATCGCACGCGCAAAGGGGTTGGATGCGAAGGGCGCGGATGCGGCTGGCCGCATCAGCCTGGGGCTGTTCTTTGCGGAAACCAACGGCAAGCAGAATGTCGGAAACGGGCGTTCCAACACCTATATCGGCAGCTTTCAGACCGGCCCGTCCGAAGACCGCAATGGCCGCAAGCGATGGCAAGCGATCAAGCCGTCCATCGCCGCCCTCGATCCGAAGCTGATCGCGCGTGACGACAGGGAGGAGGCCCGTATCGGCAGCCTCGACCATCGGCTCAACCACTGGACCGCAGTGCGTGACGGCCTCATGAACGCGCACGCCGATCTGTTCGCGCAGATCCCCGATATCGCCAGGACGCTGCCGGACCCGATCGACCAGATGAAATTCTTCGAACTGATCCAGATCATCCCGACCGCGACGCGAGCCGCGCTGAAGTCGGGTAATTTACTTCAGAGCAGGGTCTCCGACCCGACCGTGATGAAATATCTGCGCAACAACAGCATCTTTGCTTACGGACGCACCGACCGGGCAAGAACGTCGGCGAGTTTCCGCGAAATCCTCGACGCAATGTGGCTGTTCAATCAGAAATTCACGCGGGCGCAGGCTGAGTTTGAACGCGTGCGGACGCGGTGAGGGCATTCACCTCATCGCATCCGCCAGCTTGCTCCATTCGCCTGCACCGATGCGAACGATCAGCTTCGATCCGCCGGCGCCATCGGGCTTGAACACCGAAGCCTCGCCCTCGCGCACGTCGAACCAGTCCTTGCCGAAGGCGTCCATGAGGTTCGGCTTATGCGAGATGATGACGAGATTGCCGCCCGCGGGCGGCGGCGTGGCCGCGAGCTTGCGCAGCGCCTGGGCGCGGCGGTTGTTCTCATCGGGCGACACCACGAGACCGCCCTCGGTGACGTCTGCGGATGCCGTGACAGTGCCGAAGCCAAGCAGCGTGCCGGTGTCGACCGCGCGCTGGAACGTGCTGGTGATGACCGTGCTGACGGGAATGCCGAGCCTGTGCATCGCAGCTCCGACCGCCGTGGCCTGCCCACGCCCTTCCTCGGTGAGCTGCCGCTGGGCCGCGACGTTTTTCATGTTGAGCGGATCGGTGTCGGCCTGGTTCGCATAGGTCGGACCGTGGCGGAATACGATGACGTAGCCGCCCTGACGGACCCCCTCCAGCCATTCGGGCTGCGCTGCCGTCACCGGATTGGCGGCGAGACCAAGCCACAAGATGAGCCACGCAAGGGCAATACGGATGCCAAGCATGATGTCGCCTCCCATCGGCCGGTCGCACGCCTGGCGCGGCTCGGCCATGCCGCACCCGACATAGCGCAAATGCGCGACGCAGGCTTTGCCGTCTTCATGAGGTTTTCGTGACGGGCGCTTTGCGTCTCATGGAGGAGGCGCCGGGGAAGGCCGGGCTGTACCCGCTGATGCGAGCCTTAAATCAGGTCAGTTACCCTGACCATCTTTTGGCGTTGCAGTTTCAGCCATTTCTCGTCTAGAAACGCCTCACCGAGCCTCCCGGCAACGAACCGTCAACGGTTTTGGCCGAGGATTTTGTGGCTCAAAGGGTCTGGCAATGCTGATTCGCGGCCAAAACGACGGGATTTCGGGGGAGGCGGCTCTGGCCGTCTGCACCGCCGCGTCCCGGCCCGCGATCCTGCCCACCCTCCTTCTTGGCGAGCTCCTTCTTATCTGCCCCTGAGGGCCGGCTGGGCGACTGCGCCTGGGCACTCAGGGGTTGTACGAGATCACCGGACACCTCAAGCGCTCGAGCCAACCGAAGGGCGCACCAGCTTAAAGGAAATTTCAAAATGGCCCCCGTGAACAAGTCCGAGAAGGACCGCGTCATCATTTTCGACACCACCCTGCGCGACGGCGAGCAGTGCCCAGGCGCGACCATGACGTTCGAGGAGAAGCTCGAGGTTGCCGAACTGCTCGACGATATGGGCGTCGACGTGATCGAAGCCGGCTTCCCCATCACCTCCGAAGGCGACTTCCAGGCGGTCAGCGAGATCGCCCGCCGCTCCAAGAATTCGGTGATCGCCGGCCTGTCGCGCGCGCATCCGGCTGACATCGACCGTTGCGCCGAGGCGGTCAAGTTCGCCAAGCGCGGCCGCGTCCACACCGTGATCGCGACCTCGCCGCTGCACATGCGGGTGAAGTTGAACAAGACCCCGGAGCAGGTGATCGAGACCTCGGTTGCCATGGTCGCGCGTGCCCGCAATCTGATCGACGACGTCGAATGGTCGGCTGAGGACGGCACCCGCAGCGAGATGGACTTTCTCTGCCGCATCGTCGAGGCCGTCATCAAGGCTGGCGCAACCACGGTGAACATCCCCGACACCGTCGGCTACACTACGCCCGACGAGTACACTCACTTCATGAAGACGCTCATCGAGCGCGTGCCGAACTCGGACAAGGCGGTGTTCTCTGTGCATTGCCATAACGACCTCGGCATGGCCGTTGCGAATTCGCTGGCCGGCATCGTCGGCGGCGCGCGCCAGGTCGAGTGCACGATCAATGGCATCGGAGAGCGGGCGGGCAATGCCGCGCTCGAAGAGATCGTGATGGCGATCAACGTGCGCAACGACAAATTCCCGTACTGGAACAAGATCGACACCACGCAGCTCACCCGCGCTTCAAAGGTGGTGTCTGCGGCGACCTCGTTCCCGGTGCAGTACAACAAGGCGATCGTCGGCCGGAACGCCTTCGCGCATGAGAGCGGCATCCACCAGGACGGCGTGCTGAAGGACGCCTCGACCTACGAGATCATGCGGCCGGAGATGGTCGGCCTGAAGCAGTCCTCGCTGGTGCTGGGCAAGCATTCCGGCCGCCACGCCTTCGTGCACAAGCTGGAGGAGATGGGCTACAAGCTCGGCCCGAACCAGCTGGAGGATGCATTCGCGCGGATGAAGGCGCTGGCCGACCGCAAGAAGGACATCTACGACGAGGACATCGAGGCGCTGGTCGACGAGGAAATGGCGGCCTCGCACGACCGCATCAAGCTGACCTCGTTGACCGTGATCGCCGGCACGCATGGTCCGCAGCGTGCGACCATGAAGCTCGATGTCGACGGCCAGACCAGGATTGAGGAAGCCGAGGGCAACGGTCCGGTCGATGCCGTCTTCAACTGCATCAAGGCGCTGGTGCCGCACGAGGCCAAGCTCGAGCTGTACCAGGTCCACGCGGTCACCGAAGGCACCGACGCGCAGGCCGAGGTGTCGGTCCGTCTGTCCCATGACGGCCGTTCGATGACGGCGCGCGCGGCTGATCCGGACACGCTGGTGGCCTCCGCCAAGGCCTATCTCGGCGCGCTCAACAAGATCGTCATGAAGCGCCAGCGCGATACGGTGACGACGGCGGCGGCGAGCTGACAAGCGAAGCTTGTCATTCCGGGTTCGATGCTCCGGGCCGCGCTCGCGCGGTCCCGTCGCATCGCCCTGGAATGGCCGTGATAAGAGATAGCAGCCCTGCTAACGACCAATGGCAGCGCGGCGCGCCGGCCTGTATTGATGCAGCCGGCTCGAGGAAGGCCGCCCGCGCGCCGGGCGGCCCAAACAATAACAAGGGAGAGATCATGCGCACCTTCGCGATCGCGGCATCCGTCGCGGCTTTGGTTCTGGGGCTTGGCGGTCCGGCAGCAGCCGACCCAATCGTCATCAAGTTCAGCCACGTGGTTGCGACCGATACGCCGAAGGGCAAGGCGGCCGAGAAGTTCAAGGAGCTTGCCGAGAAGTACACCGGCGGCAAAGTCAAGGTCGAGGTCTATCCGAACTCGACGCTCTACAAGGACAAGGAAGAGCTCGAGGCGCTCCAGCTCGGCAGCGTGCAGATGCTGGCGCCGTCCAACTCCAAGTTCGGTCCGCTCGGCATCCGCGAGTTCGAGGTGTTCGATCTGCCTTACATCCTTCCCGACCTGAAGACGCTGCGGAAGGTGACGGAGGGACCGCTAGGGGCAAAGCTGCTCAAGCTGCTGGACTCCAAGGGCATCACCGGCCTTGCCTATTGGGACAATGGCTTCAAGCAGATGAGCGCCAACAAGAAGCTCATCACTCCGGCCGACTATCAGGGTGTGAAATTCCGTATCCAGTCCTCGCGCGTGCTCCAGGCGCAGTTCAAGGCGCTGGGGTCGCTGCCGCAGGTGATGGCGTTCTCCGAGGTCTATCAGGCGCTCCAGACCGGCGTCGTCGACGGGCAGGAGAACACCTGGTCCAACATCTACACCCAGAAAATGCACGAGGTGCAGAAGTACATCACCCAGACCAATCACGGCTACATCGGCTACGTCGTGATCGTGAACAAGAAGTTCTGGGACGATCTGCCGGCCGACATCCGAGACCAGCTTGCGAAGGCCATGAAGGAAGCGACCGACTTCAACAACGCGCAGTCGCAGAAGGAGAACGACGACGCGCTCGCCGAGATCAAGAAGAGTGGCAAGAGCGAGATCATCTCGCTGACGTCCGAGCAGGACGAGGCAATGCGCAAGGCGATGGAGCCGGTCTACAAGGATGCCGCGAGCCGCGTCGGCCAGCCGTTGATCGACGAATTCCAGAAGGAAGCGAAGAGCGCGACGAACTGAGATTGCTGGCGATCGCAGAAGGGCTTCCGTGTGGACTGCGGAAGCCCTTCATTCGTTTTAGCGGTCATTGTTGCGAATGATTTCAAACTGCGACAACGGAGACGACGGAAGAGGTGTTTGGATGTGTCTCCGGATTACATCTTGGTAAGACTGGCGTCTCTATCGAAGTTGTAAGTTGAACACGGTGCAAATGGCGCCCATCTTCGGGGAACCTTGGAAGAGGAGGTTCGTATGAGAAAGTTCGCCATCGCCGCTATCGCCGCGCTCAGCATCGCCGGCTCCGGCGCCGTCTACGCGCAATATCACCGCTTCTCCGATCACATGCGCCACATGCGCATGAATCCGGAAGACCGCGCCGCCTTGGTCGACGCGCGGATCGCGGCCGTGCATGCCGGGTTGAAGCTGAATGCCGACCAGGAGAAGCTGTGGCCGCCGGTCGAGGCCGCTGTGCGCGATTTTGCCAAGCTGCGGATCGATCGCGCCAATGCGCGGATGAATGCTGGCCCCGGCGATGCCGACAAGCCGGATGATCCGGTCGCCCGCCTGCGCCAGCGCGCTGACGACATGGGCGCCACGTCCGCGGCGCTGAAGAAGATCGCCGATGCCGCCGATCCCCTCTACAAGACCCTGGATGAGGGCCAGAAGCGGCGCCTGGCCGTCCTGACCCGTCACCAGGGCCCGTTCGGCGGTGAGGAGGGCTGGCGCCACCGCTTCATGGAGCACCGCATGGACCGCATGATGGACCGCGGCATGGACCACTTCCACGGCGGCGACCGGGATGGCGGGCCGGACCGGGACGGCGGGCGCCTGTAAGGCCCGCAATTCTCCGGGCATAGCGAGCGAAGCCGCTGGAATCCGGCGGCTTTTCTCTTTTTGGGACCCGGCCATGAAGACTTGGAAAACCTCGTCCACATCGCTTGCCTTCCCCGGATCGCTTTGCTAAACGACCGGCCTCGCAAGGCGTTAGCCGCCTTTCGGGCGCATAGCTCAGTTGGTAGAGCAGCTGACTCTTAATCAGCGGGTCCCAGGTTCGAGCCCTGGTGCGCCCACCATATAAATCAAGATCTTAGCGAGAGAAACCGTTTGAGAGAGCCGAACTAAAACGGTTTTTCAAACGGCGTTTTTGTGACCCGACCTAAGGCTCTGCTCTCTACAATGTGATCGGGCTAGAAGCACACGGGCGGCCGCGAGGTCGAGGTGAGGCTTCTTCCCTCGTCCAACTCGCTTTTCGACGATCGTCCAACAGATCAGATTTCGGCCCTCTCAAGGCTGAAACAGGGGTTCGATTCCCTAGGGAGCGCCAGCAAACTCAGGCCCTTAGGTAGCCACCAGCCGCGTTCGTTGAATAATGGTTGAATAAGACGCTGATGAACAGCGGCGAACGCTTGCGGAATTTGCTCCCGATATTGGCAGACCAGCCTCGGCGCGACGCCTCACTGTGGCTGGCGCATTCGCAAAAAAATTACCTCGTCGCCCGTGGTGTCCGGAAATATTCAAACCGCCGCTGTCGTGCGCTGCCGTACGCGAGCGCCCTCCGACGTTCGCATTGACGTTGCTCGTCGCACAATCAACTCTTGTCCTGTCGAGCTTTGTGCGAATAGGAGGGCAGCACGTGAGATACGATCGACGAGAGAAAACTGGCGGACAACCTTCACAAGTCAGTCTATCCGATCCGAAAGCCGCAGAGCCGAGCACGATGCCATTCGCCCAACGGCTCACCTGCACAATTGACGATGCATGCGAAGTGACCGGCTTGGGACGCACAAAGCTTTACGAGTTGATAGCAGCTCGGAGTATCGCCACGACAACGATCGGACGTCGGCGACTAGTAGTGGTGCGCTCACTTCTGGCCCTCCTCGACACCAACATGTCGAACTAATGGACGTGCGACTTATGGAGCAACCCACCTTGAACGCGCTTTTTCTCACGCGCTCATTTTGGTGACACGACAGGCTCCCTCAGCCGGTCGAACTCGTCCGCCCACCCTGCATCATTTGACGCAACCGGCTGCTGGAATTCTCTTGAAGCCGTGACTTTCCTGGCCGGCGTCAAATTAAGAGGCTAAGAATCTGAAATCATTTGATTATGTTGGATCGTGTCTGCCTGGATAGCAACAGCGGTACCAACACAGACGTTCCTTTCGGGGGTTCGAATCCCTCCCTCTCCGCCACGTAGTCCGGATGCCTGTCGTCAGTGGCTCCAGCGACGCAATTCTCGCCAAAAATGCCGCATATTTCGCGGATGGTTTGCTTTCGAAGATTCTTCAGCAGCCAGGAGAGGGGCGGTGCCAGGCCGAACAGAGCCTAGATTCTCCAAGGCTCCTTTTGGCAGTGGCTTTGCAAGCCGTACCCTAGGTTCGAATCCTTCTCTCTCCGCCAGCCAGCCGAAGTTATTTCGTACTTCACCGCGGAGACAGCCCGAAAACTCGGCCGTTTCCCCACGTTTTGCCCGCCAGAGAGACTGCGCCGCTGATCAATTAGGAGCCCGACAGGCCCGGAGAACCGAATTTTCTCCCAAATTTTAGTACCCAGCGAATCGGTCTGGAGCTATTTGAGCCCTTGGATCGATTCGGCCCGTTACGTGGCCAGCGCAGGCACTAAGCAGTCTGCGTCCCCGCAAGGTCTAATTCCGCGATAAACGCTGCTGGTTGTAAGGTCGCCCAAGCTCGCTAGAGTATGAGGCGGGCGCGGGGGGTACTTAGTGTCATTTGCCGAACGGCTGATTTCTGAGCCACAAAGAGAAAAGTCCGGCGAAACCGGCTACGAGCGTTTCGACTATCAGGCCCTCTGGGGCCTAGCGCTGATCTTTGCGCATCATGGATCGTCCGACGACTATGCCATCGCCTTTGAGTTCCATGATGACATTGTACTGCTAGACAGCGAGCAGTCGCCGTCGCGCGCTCGCTTTTATCAGGTCAAGACCAAAGACAAGGGCACTGGACGCTTACCGATCTCTACCGGCGCAAAGCAAAGAAGGACGACGCCGCTGGCGGAAAGCTTCCTTCATGGGGAAGCTTTTTTCCAACTATGTCATGTTTCCTGGTGAGACCGTGCAACTGAATTTCGTCTCCAATGTGCCGTGCGCATTTCTGCCGTCTGCATCGGGTGCGTGCCAGCTCGTCACCTGCGACGCCAATACTCTCAAAAAATTCATGGGCAAGCTGGCGCAGGAACACCCCGGAGTCAGCAAGGCGGCGGTGAGCCTCATGCATTACGTTCAAGCAGATTTGAGCCTGCACGACAGTTCGGCGCACATAAAAGGAAAGCTCAACGAGTTCATCCTGCAACAGATCGGCTCGGTCGAATTCAATCCCGACACTCTTTATAAGACAATCGTCGAAGAATGTAGGACACGCTCCAAGTACACGGGGACAATCTCCAGCTTTTCCGACCTGATCCAAAAAAAATCGATCACGCGGTCGCAGGTGGAGGGGTGGCTCGATCTTGTTCGCACGCGACAGGCGCTGCCTGAATGGTCCATTATCAGTCAGCAGTTGAGCCTTGGCGCGATTGAGCTGGCCAATTTAACTCGCGAGTGGCAGCGGTACCGCGCTGTCGCCTTGGATGCTGGCAACGAGGCGATCAATGTCCTCAGAGACAAGATCCGATCCGAGCTGGAAAAACGTGCTGATGGTTCTCACGCTTTGGACGAGTTAGTGGACGAAATCTATCTTGAGGTCAAAGACCTCGCGCAGGCTAACATATCACCGTTCAGCAATGCTCGATTGAAGGTCATGATACTTTACGAGGTTTTCAGCCATGAAACGACAGGAGAAGTTCAAACGATTGATCCGCAGCCTTCGGAAGCGCAATCATGAAAAGCTTGAAATTACAAAGGTTGCTCATCTCCTCCGATTTAGAGAAGGCGGCGAGGATCGTTCAGTTCAACGAACGAAGGACCGTAATCTTCGGCGAGAATGACACAGGGAAGTCTTGCCTGATCAAATCGATCTATGCCGCCTTCGGTGCCGATGCCTACAAGACCAACGATAATTGGGACGCGCTAAAAACAAACCTCCTCGTTGAATTCACGGTGAATGACGTCCCTTAACCACGAGAGTGTCGAACTGCGCCAGAGCTATCTGCGCGTGGCCAAGCGCGCCGCCATCATGGTGGGGCGGTACACGCATGCCCACCAGTTCAAGCGTGCCCGACGAGAGCTCAAATTCCTGCGCACCCGGCTTGGCCGCATCATCCGTGACATCAGACGCAAGATCGAGGGCGACCCTGCGCTTGAGGATCGCTTTGGTCCGCTGCTCGATCTCGCCCACCGGGTTCGCCATCAAGAGCAGCGTCAGCGTGGTCCCAAGGTCTACTCGTTGCACGCCCCCGAGGTGGAGTGCATCGGCAAAGGCAAGGCCCGGGCACCTTACGAGTTTGGTTGCAAAGTCTCGATTGCCACGCCTGCCACCGTGCCCAAAGGCGGGCAGTTTGTGCTCCATGCCAAGGCCCTGCACGGCAATCCCTATGACGGCCACACGCTCGGTCCCG
>NZ_JBBIAM010000068.1:0-50141 GCF_054185185.1 Bradyrhizobium sp. UFLA05-153 | reverse complement strand
CCATCACCTCGTCAGGCAATATCCCGACCTGTTCGAGGTCGAGAAGGAATGGTGCTGGAGCGGCACGCATTATCAGCGCACCGCGAACGACTGGCTGGTCAATTTCGATTCCAACCGGGAGGCCATCGAAGCGATCTTGCGCAAGGTCTATGGCGACGAGACCGTGCTCTGGATGCGGCGCTGGCGCTGGTTCTTCCTCGCCACCGCAGGTCTGTTCGGTTACGCCAACGGCAGCGAATGGGGCGTCAGTCATTACCGGATGAAGGCGGCGGCACAGGGGGCGTGCTCGCGACCCCGCACGCCGTAGAGTGTGCACGAGATCCGCTGTGCCTCTGATCGCGGCGCGATAGCTGAGCTTAGACCGGGTCTGAGTTGGGCCGATACGGGAAGCCTGCGCGACAAATTAAACGAGGAACCGGTGGGACTATCGAAGGGGCCCCGCCAAACCATACTGCGAAGCCCCAGGTTGAGTGAGGGATTCTCCGGATTGAAACCGGTCTTCCAACGGGTCTCAGTCCCTTGATTCAGGTCAAGGGCCTTGCGGATCACGACCCATGTCATTGGGACTTCGAAAGAAATGTCAGATGTCGACTCCGTAAGCGAACTAAACCAGTTCTAGACGTCGGCCGATAGGCAGAATGGCATGAGCGCAGCAGCGAATGCGAACACAACCGACGAGGTGGCGCCCTGGCACGCGATACCTCAGCATGAGGTCGTGGAGCGACTTGCTACCAGCTGCGAGAAAGGGCTTGCTCCGGCTGAGGCCGCTGTCCGACTTCAGAAATACGGTCAGAACCGCTTGCCCGAAGGGAGGAAACGCGGCTCGTTTGCGAGGCTTCTCGCACAGTTCAACAACATCCTGGTCTACGTGCTGCTCGCCGCAGGGTTCACCAAGTTGATGCTGAACCTGTGGGTCGACGCGGCGATCATCTTTGGCGTGGTCGTTCTCAACGCGCTCCTCGGTTTCATTCAGGAGGGCAAGGCCGAGAAGGCATTGGATTCCATCCGCAACATGCTGACCGCCGAGGCCAGGGCGGTACGCGGTGGGGAAACCCGCATGATCTCCGCGGAGCAGCTTGTCCCGGGGGACATCGTGCTCCTGGAGTCGGGCGACAAGATTCCTGCGGATCTGCGACTGTTCGAGACAAAGAACCTGCGGACCGAAGAGGCGGCCCTCACTGGTGAATCGGTGCCGGCGGAAAAGAGCGTCGACGCGGTGCCTGCGAACGCGACGGTCGGCGATCGCGAGAACATGGCATTTTCCGGCACCATGGTCGTATCCGGTCGCGCAACCGGACTGGTCGTCGCGACCGGCACTCAGACGGAACTCGGCCGTATCAACCAGTTGCTCGCCGACGTCAGCCCGCTCGAGACTCCGCTGCTGCGCCAGATCAAGAAATTTGGCTACGCCATCAGCGCGGCAATCGGGGTGATCAGCGTCCTGATCTTCGCCTACGGCAAGTGGGTGAAAGGGATCGACTTTGTGCAGCTCTTCCAGGCAGTCGTCGGCATCGCCGTATCGCTCATCCCGGAAGGACTACCTGCACTTATCACGATCACCCTGGCCATCGGCGTCCAGCGCATGGCCCAGCGCAACGCGATTATCCGGCGGTTGCCCGCAGTCGAGACGCTCGGCTCCGTGTCGCGGATCTGCTCGGACAAGACGGGTACGCTGACGCTCATGGAGATGATGGTGGTGTCCGCCGTCACGGCCGAGTCGGCGTATCAGGTCACCGGCGATGGCTATTCTCCCGTGGGCGAAATCAAGAAGGACGGACAGCCCGCTGGCAAGGATCCGGTCCTCGCGCTGATGGGGCGAGTGTCCCTGCTCTGCAACGACGCGGAGCTGTTCCAGGAGGAGGGCACCTGGAAGGTGGAGGGCGATCCGACCGAGGGCGCGCTCTATCCGTTCGCGGCAAAGCTCGGCATGGATCGGCAGCTCGAGCAGGCTGCATCTCCGCGTATCGACGCCATTCCGTTTGAATCCGAGCACAAGTTTATGGCGACGCTTCAGAGAGATGCGAAGGGCGAGCAAGTCCTGCTCGTCAAGGGCGCCCCGGAAGTCATTCTTGAACATTGCGATCGCCAGCAGACCGACGATGGCCAGTCGAGCCCGCTCGACCGCAATCACTTCTCGAAACAATCGGACAGGCTTGCGGCCCAAGGCGAACGTGTGCTGGCGTTCGCGTGGCTCCAGAACCCGAATGTGAAGGCTGGCGGTCTCACCGCGGCCGATCTGCCAAGGACGCTCGTCCTGCTCGGCCTGATCGGCCTCCTGGACCCGCCGCGCAAGGAGGCCATCGAAGCCGTGAAGGAGTGCCAAGGTGGCGGCATCCGCGTCACCATGATCACCGGCGATCACAAGATCACCGCCGCGGCCATCGCCAAGATGCTTGGGCTCGGCGACGGAAAGACCGCGATCACGGGCGCCGAAATCGAGGACATGGACACCGCGACGCTGCAGGAACGCGTTCGCGCCGTCGACGTCTTCGCGCGCGCCAGCCCCGAACACAAGCTGCGCCTGGTGAAAGCGATCCAGGCCAACAATCAAATCGTGGCGATGACAGGTGACGGTGTGAACGACGCGCCCTCTCTCAAGAAAGCCGACATCGGAGTCGCGATGGGGATCAAAGGCACCGAGGTCACGAAGGAAGCTGCCGAAATGATCCTCGCCGACGATAACTTCGCCTCGATCTCGGCGGCGGTGAAGGAAGGCCGCACCGTCTACAACAATATCGAGAAGGCCATGTTATTCATGCTGCCGACCAACGTCGCGCAGGCGCTGGTCATTGCGGTGGCGATCTTTGTCGGGTTCACCATGCCGATCACGGCCCCGCAAGTGCTCTGGGTCAATATGGTCACGTCGGTCGCGCTCGGCCTGGTCATCTCCTTCGAGCCGCACGAGATCGATGTGATGCACCGGCCGCCGCGCGCAGTAGACCGCCCCATCGTGACCGGCTTCGGGATTTGGCGGATCATCTTCGTCGGCTTGGCGCTCCTTGCTTACACCTTGCTGGCGTTCTTCTGGATGACAGGGCAAGGCGCATCGGATGGGCTTGCCCGAACGGTAGCCGTCAATGCCATCACAATCGGCCAGGTGTTCTATCTGCTGAATAGCCGCTACCTGCTCGATTCGTCGCTCTCCGTGAGGGCGCACTCGGGCAATGCGTACTTGCCGCTCGGCATCGCTGCCGTCGTGATCCTGCAACTGATTTTCACCTACGTACCACCGGTCCAGGCGATGTTTGGCAACGAATCTGTCCCGCTTTGGGTGTGGCCTTGGCTTCTCCTGGGCGGATTGCTGTTCTTCCTCGTGGTCGAGGCCGAAAAGCTTGTCATTCGCTCGTCAAGCTCCTTGCGAAAGATCGTTGTCGCCGCGGAAGCAGGTTCAGGAGACGCCTCGTCTTGAGCCTCAGGAGTCAGGCTTCGCGCGCAAGTTCCGCTCGAGCCGTGGCCAGCTCCTTCTTCTGCTCCGGACTTACCTTCGGATATGCGAGGTCGAGTTTCTCCACGGCCTCCACGATTGCCGCGGCGACGACAAGACGGGTGAACCATCTGTTGTCGGCCGGCACCACGTACCACGGCGCCTGCTCCGATGCAGTGGCCGTGATCGCCGCTTGGTACGCGCCCATATAATCGGCCCAGTACCTGCGCTCGCGCACGTCCGACGCGGAGAACTTCCAGTTCTTTTCGGGATTGTCGAGGCGCTTCATGAAGCGTTTCTTTTGCTCTGCGCGCGACACATGCAGAAAGAACTTGAGGATGACTGTGCCCTGCCGGGTGAGGTAATCCTCAAAGCGCGCGATGTCGGCCAGCCGTTCGTCCCAGATCCTGCTGCCCACGAACGACGACGGCAGCCTCTGCTGCTTCAGGATATCCTCGTGAACGCGCACAATGAGGACCTCCTCGTAATAGGAACGATTGAAGATTCCGATCCGTCCACGCTCCGGCAGACGCGATGCGTAGCGCCACATGAAGTCATGCGCGAGATCCTCTTGTGAGGGCTGCTTGAACGAAAAGACCTGGCAGCCCTGCGGATTCACCCCCGACATGACGTGTTTAATGGTGCTGTCCTTGCCAGCCGCATCCATGGCCTGGAACACGAGCAGCAGCGACCAACGGTCCTGGGCGTAAAGCATGTCCTGTTCTTCTGCGAGCCATCGAGTGCCCCGCTGCAGAAGATCGGCAGCTTCGCCCTTTTCCATGTTCAGACCGCGCGTGTCGCCGGGGTCGAAGTCCTTCAGCTGAAAGCCCTTGCCGCTGGAGATACGGAAGGGGTGGATGTACTTCTGAATCTGGTCGAGAATCTCTTTTCTCGGCATGGAGTGTCCTCCGTCTTAAGACAAAGACAATCTCGCGCTGCGTGAAAACGGTACGGACCCAAGCCGCACAGCCGGGTTCTGTTCGCGCGCAACTTTGACGTTAAACTTCCTGAGGTCGCCTCGCACCGGTTTATTTTCCCGCGCTCGAAAGCGAGAGCGGCGCAATCGCCGACCTCACCGGAGGTCCGAGTTGGGCCAACAGGCGACATTCGCGAAATGAAAGAGGCCGCCAACTGGGGCGGCCCTACTCTTTAGCGAGCTTCGCTGGCGTTCTGATTTGGCTGCTATTGCCACAATTCTGGCATGTGAACTTGTGCAGGACGGTGCGCTCGGCCTTGATCAACGCCGAATGAATCCAAGTCATCGCGATGCCGCACTTGGCGCAAATAGGTGCGCTCAAACGTTCTGGTTGCTTGAAGATTTCCATCTGAGGATGCCCATTCCTCTGACCGGAACATTCTACCTTGGAGGGCGTGGCCGCTCAAATAACAAAGGTTAGTGTTTCGCTGAGCGTTAAATACGGACCCCAGAGGGCATCTCCAATCGTCCCAGATGCGTTCGCCGCGCCGGCGCTCGTAAAAGCGAACGGTTTTGCCGTTTCGACTATCGCGCATGTTGTGAGCTAGGCGGCGCAGTCCACTCGGGGCCATAACCGGAAGTGGCCGGGCGGGGCAGCGTCGGCGCAAGGGGTAGGCCGAGCGTCTTGGCGTCTTGAGCATGATCATTTGAAGCTGTTACCCATTCTGCGTCCCATCCGCGTAGCCGCCGCCAATCTGTGTTCCTGGAGCGAGCAGCCCTTTGCCCGGAACATGATTAATCTCCAGCCTCGTGCCGTCTGGATCCTCGAACAGCACCGAGTAGTAGCCGGGGGCAAAACTGTCGTCTCGTGGTCCGTGAATGATATGTGCGCCGATCTTTACGAGGAAGTCATACGCCTCGTCGACATCGGCACGTTCTCGTGCACGGAAACAGTGGTGATGCAATCCAACAGAGCCCTGGCGGAATCGTTGGCCAACATACTCCTCTGCGGGCGCATGAATGCCGAATCCCGTACGGCCGCCGACGCAATAGAAGGTGTTCGATGTGTCGGCCACGATCGTAAGGCCCATAAACGGTAGCAGTTGTCCGTAGAAGGCACGTGCGGCTGAAAAATTTCCAGCCGTGATGAACGTGTGGGCAACGCCATTGATTTGCATGCTCGGTCCTCCCGCAAATATCATTTCTCGCAATGATCAATTTTACGAACAATACTCTGGGTACGCTGAAGTCCGCTACGCCCTCGGATAGCGGCGCAACAGGGGCAGCGCAGAAGTTGGTCTAGCCTTGACCGATGAGTTCGGCTTGGGGGCAACAGGCGACATCGCGAAACGAAAAAAGAAGCCGCCAACTGAGGCGACCTCAGTCGCCCCAGGCAAATTCTCCGCACAGGCATCGAAACAGGCGAAGCGTCCTACCGTTGCGGGAATCGAGTATCTCGATGAAAAGATGAAGCCTGGCGGCACATCTCGCACAAGAGACCTGCTCGCTCCTTCGGGCCTCGTTGCCCGCGCGCTCATCTGAATCAGTGCGATCCATGGTTTGTGTCCCCAGCTGCGTGCGCCCCCGGCCGCCAAGGTGGGTTGGGTTATGACCTGCGATCCGATTCGGTGCCTTATACTTTGTTACTTTTGCGAGTTGCGACGTCGGCGACCAAGCTCTGAATGCAGTCTTGACGAAAGCATGGCCGCACGATGGAGAGTATGGGGCGCGATGGAACACGGCGGTCGGGGCGCTGAGGTCAATACCGGCGATGAGTCCCGGCTGCGTTCGGCGCGCGCAAAGGATACAGTGTTTTTGATTAGGTTTCTGCCTTGCCCCGGTATCAGGAGGAAAAGATGCGGTTGCCAGTTGCAGTCTCTGTCGTACTGATTCCGGTCACATCGGTCATTGCGCGTGAGCAAGATCAGACCACATCCGTTGGGCCATGGACGATTGCAACTTCATTCAAAGCGGAGAAGTTTGACAGGTGCACGATGAGCCGGTCCGCCAATGATCTCGATATAACGTTTGCAAGATCCAATGACGGCTTGCGCCTGTTTCTCGATTCATCGAAATGGAAGCTCGAGAGAGGCAAGGCGTACGATGTGACGCTCGTTGCAGGTGCGCGATCAGTCCAGGCAAAAGCGTTGGCTGAAGGCAGGAGCGTAACGATCGCTCTATCGGACCGTCCGCTCAGCGAGAGAGTGCGCACGGCGAATATCCTCCAGGTGAGAGGAGAAGGAGCGACGTTGAAGGTACCACTCGACGGAAGTACTGCGGCCCTTGAACGCCTGGAATCATGTTTTGAGAGAAACAGCCACGCCGACGTTGAGAGTAACCCGTTCGTCGCCCCCAGTCGGAAGCCTTAGCACTTGACCTGGCTTAAACGGCAGTCCCCATCGACCTAGCGCGAGCCGGCATGATCCGTACAAGCAACTATATCGCGGGGAGATCTTCGACCCGCTTCCAGCGGTGGGACAAACACCGCCAAATATCCACCATCGCCTGCGAGCTGATACGTGGCGATCTCGCCATAGCCAACGGCGGATAATTCGCAACGCAACAGCTCAATCGGCGTGCCATGCCTTGAGGTCGGACGCTCGAAATCGACAATTCCGATCCGAGCGCCCGGCTTCAAGGCGGGCGCGAGATTATAGAGAAAGGCGTAGGGCTGGGTTATCTCGTGGTACATGTGCCCGAGGATGGCGGCATCCAGCGAGGAAGCGGGCAGGCGAGGGTCGTGTGGTTCGCCCATCGCGAACTTGACGTTTGCCAGCCCCAGTCGTTCCGTGCGCCTGCTCAGCTCGATGAGGTAATCCCGCATGACGTCCTGGGCGATGATGGCGCCCGTGGAACCAACGACGTACGACAGACGCACCGTGTAGTAGCCGCTGCCAGCACCAATATCGCCGACCGTCATGCCTGGGTTTAGCCCAAGAAGAAGTGCAACCTCTCCGGCTTCATTCAGGGAGTCGCGGTGCTCCTCGGTGGAGCGACTCAGGCTGGCGATCGGCGCAACCGGACGCCTAGGTGAGGGAAACTCCTTTGCAGGGATTCTTGGCGGCGTCAAATAACCAATGTCAGCGGCGAACGCGCGAATTGCGCCCAGCGCCATCACGATCGCCACTGCGCGGACGAGCGTGATCGTCGGGCCGCCAAGCATGAGGCGCGGCCGTCCACTTTGCGAAAGACGTGGCCCCGGGGGCATCTCTCTCCAACCAAACGCCGGAAGAAACGGCTTCGGAAATATAGCCAATCGATCGATTTGCTACGATCCTTTATTCCCGAAACAGCGGCTGCAGCCCGCTGGTGCGATGGTGCAAGCTGCTAACGCGGGTGAGCCCCGCTTCCCTTCTCGCGCCAATGAAGCATTCTATTGCGAGCATCGGCAGCAAAGTTGGCGTTCTGCCGGGCGCACATGTCGCAGAAGGCCATATGCGGACCGATCCAGCGCCGCCGCGCGGTGCTTCCAGTTCAGCCCGGAGGGGAAATCCCCGCAAGACGTCCGGCGCCCGTGATGCCAGCGATGTGACTAATCGTGAAGCCGCTGTTGTTGGGACGGCGCGACCTGGGCCTTACCTAAGCAGGCGCGGCTGTCGATTGGAGAAAAAGCGATGCGTTCTATTTTGGCATTGGGCCTTTTGATCACCCTGTGTGGCTCTGCGAACGCGGCTACAGTGCATCACACGCACCGAGGGCACGCTATCGTTCGTCCCGGTCAGGGCACGATCGCCTCCGACCCCGCTTCGGGTTTTGCCTACGCGCCATCCGGACCGGCGGTCCACTACCGGCCGGCACCGTACGATGATTACAATGGCCCGTATCCGGGAGATTCCCAGGGTTACGCGCCTGGCGAACGCGAGCAGTTTCTCGACAGTGTGAGACGAGGCGGTTAGACCGCCCAAACATATCAGAAGTTGGCCTTGCGGCGCAGGAAGGCCGGGATATCGAGAACGTCCTCCTCGATCCAATTGCGTGCCGTAGAGGAACGGCCGTACGGATCGAGGCCCTGCGGAGCCGCATGGCGCGCAGACTCCGAAGTCGGCTTTGTGGGTCTGCCCTCAGGGTGGCGGGCCGTCGGTGCGGGCGGCGGGCTCTCCAATGGCGGCGGCATCGGTGCGCTGCGCTCAATCCGGTCGGCGACGCGACGGCCGTCGTTGCCCAGCCTGCCGGCGAGTTCCGCGATTGAGCCTTGCGCTTGTTGCACCTGGCGTGCCGGCCCAAGATTATCGATGCCGGTCGCCACCACCGAGACGCGGACTATGCCCTCGAGGCGCTCGTCAAAAGTGGCGCCGACGATGATGTTGGCATCCTGGTCGGCCTCCTCGCGAATGCGGCTGGCAGCTTCGTCGACCTCGAACAGTGTCAGGTCCCTGCCGCCGGTAATGGAGATGATGAGGCCACTGGCTCGCTTGATCGACGGGTCCTCGATCAATGGATTGGAAATCGCGGCCACGGCGGCGTTGAGCACGCGCTTTGCGCCCGAGGCCTCGCCCCTGCCCATCATCGCCTTGCCCTTCTCGTGCATGATGGAGAGAACGTCGGCGAAATCGAGATTGATCAGACCTTCCTTGACGATGAGGTCGCTGATGCAGGCCACACCCGAATAGAGCACTTGATCGGCCAGGGCAAAAGCAGCGGCGAATGTGGTCTTCTCGTTGGCCACCCGGAACAGATTCTGGTTCGGGATGATCAGCAGGGTGTCCACCGCCTTCAGCAGATCCGCGATGCCCGCTTCGGCAAGGCGCATGCGGCGCTGACCCTCGAAGTGAAATGGCTTGGTGACCACACCAATGGTGAGAATGCCAAGCTCGCGCGCGGTCCTGGCTATCACAGGCGCTGCCCCGGTGCCGGTGCCGCCGCCCATGCCGGCAGTCACAAACACCATATGTGCGCCGGTCAAATGATCGCGGATCGCGTCGATCACCTCTTCGGCTGCGGCGCGCCCGACCTCGGGCTGCGAGCCGGCGCCAAGGCCTTTAGTCACCTGGGTGCCCATCTGGATGACGCGCTTGGCGTTCGACATGGTGAGCGCCTGTGCGTCCGTATTGGCGACGATGAAGTCGACGCCTTGTAACCCAGCCGCGATCATGTTGTTGACCGCATTGCCGCCGGCGCCGCCGACCCCGAACACGACAATGCGCGCTTTCAGCTCGCGAAGATCGGTGATGTCAGTCATTTTTGCCTCACGCTTTACTTCGGCGGGTTGGAGAATGTGAGAACTGGGATTGCTACTTGCATGCTCTGCGGTCTGCTTCCACGAGGTCGGCGAGGAGATGCCCCAGTCGGGATGTGGCTTGTCCGTGGCCGTCGGTCGAACCACCGGATCGGCCGCCGGTTCGCAGAGAGCCTTCAAGCCGCGCCGCTGCCTCCTTGGCGGCCGTCGCCTCGGCAGTCGCCTGCAGCAGCTCAGTTGTCAGGCGATCGGCGCGCTCTCGCTCCCGCTCGAAATCCGCCCGATGACCGGCTGCTGTTGCTTCGAGCCGCGCGATCTCCACCTGCAGTGCCAGGATCTTTTCTGCTTGCAGCGCGCCGTCGCCTGCTTGCCGACTTCCTGGTCGTCGTGGCGTATGCCGTAGATCGGCGAGATTAATGCTCACCAGTGCCTTTCCGGTATCCGAAAGTGAGCGCGGCAAGCGGCGCCGCTTGGCAAGCGAACGAGCCGCCAATGGCGAGATCTTCAGGCGAGCACCAAGTGCGGCATATGTCAGCGTCTCAATAGGCATCGGCTGTCCTCCTGGGACTGAACCGGGCGGTCGTGTGTGCGCTGATGACGACAGGCTAGGCCGCGATGGTTAACAGATCGTTAACGCGCCGGCTCCTCTCTTCCGCGTACGGGCAACTCGCGCGGACCGCGTGAGTCTCGCGCCTTTTCGGTGAGCCGCAATCTTAACCAAATTTCCAACTACGGCTCGGGCATTGGATCTGCCAACTGATTCGGTGAAAGATCGCGATCCCTGAGGATATTGCCATGGCATTCTTCAAGCGTGAGCTCGGCCCAGTCGAGCGCTTCGAAAGCGCACTAAAAAGTAGACAGGCGGAGCGGCAAAAACTGGTCGACCGGCTGGGCCTTGCCGAATCCGTGCTTGCGGAAACACGTGTCGCTGCCGAGCGGCTGGCGATGGCCGGCGCCGGCAATGCCAAGCTCGCGCGCGCGGAGGCCGAGCTGCGTTCAGTTGAGGATCGCGTCAAGACGGTGCGCGCGGCACTCGGAGAAACCAACGAACAGATCGTCGCAACCGAGCGTGCACTGGCCGACGCCATTGCGCAGCGCGACCGCGAATTGCTTGCGGATCGTATCGAGGCGCTCGCGGCGGCGATCGATCTGGCTGTCCCGGAATTTGCTTCGGGCGCAGCAGCGCTGGTCGGCGCTGTCGCCAAGGGTGCAGTAACGGTCGCGGAGGCGACGGGCTTCTCCGCCAGCGTGGACGAGGTGCGTCGCGAGGTGCTGTCGGCCGCGGATCTGGTCTGCTGGGAGCTGAGGACACTGGCAGCGCGCACGCGGGTGGGCAACGTCAACATCGCGCCGCCGCCGCCCGCCGCCACGCGCCCGCAGCCTCCGGAGGTCGAGCGGCAATTGATCTATACGCTCAATCCGCTCAAGTGGCAGGAGGGCAGCGAGTCGCGCAAAGCGCCTGCCTTCGCGCTGGTCGAGCTGCCGAAGACGCTGCTGCCCATCGCCCTGCGGCACCAGCATGTGGACTATCTCAATGCGAGGCGCGTGCAGACCCTGATGCACGTTCATGGCAGCGGCGGGAGCCAGGACGAGACACCTTGGGACGATCTACAGATCATCGATCTCGATGCCCTTACCGGCGAGGAGGGAGGGAGACCGCAAGCTGACGTTGCTTGAGCGCGGCGAGACGCTGACGGCATCCTCGATTGCCTTTGACTCTATCCGGCAACCTTATTCGATCACCTCGTCGGCGCGGCGCGGCGGGGCGACCTCGCACGGCTATCGATGCCAATCCGAACCCTTGGAACTAGAACCTCGGGACTAAACCGACGTCTCGTCGCGTTATACCGATGCATTAGCCCGAGCGTACCTCAGTACGGTCACTTCATACCTGCGCGCAATGGCGTCGCCCAGGTGCTCGGTGCTACCTAACCAATGCAGAGCGACAAGCAACGGAACCGGCCCGCGAGCAGGCAGTTGCAGGACAAGGTCTACGGCGTAGCGCCCGCCGGCCTTCCCTTTGATCGAGCCGCGCGTTGCCACTCCAGTTGAGTGTCTACTGCCACAATTGGCTGCGGAGAGTACGCCATGAAAAACGTCGCCGACTTCCTGATGTGGTTTTGGCAAGGGAGCCAGCCCGCGTCCAATACTCAGGTTGCGGCTATGGCCGAAAATCAGGATCGATCCAGCATGGCCGATTTTGTTCGCATCCTGCAGGCCTACGATCAAGACCAGTACGGCAGGAGTTAGGGCGACCGCGTCGGACCGCATTGCGTCCAGTTTTTCCATGTCTGCCGCGTCCGTTCAGGGTCCAGGTTGTGTAAAAACGCGTCGTCGGATTTGATTCTCGCGATATGATTCCTGCGCGATTTGCGGGGGATCGGATGAGACGTTTCGTTGAGGGCACTGATCGCGGGCAGAGCACGCTATTTCCTGAATGCCTGGGAGACTGGATCAGCGAGGACAATCCGGTTCGGGTGATCGATGTTTTTGTGGATGAACTCGATCTAGCCGAGCTTGGGTTCAACGGTGTCGAGCCCGAGGCGACCGGCCGACCCTCTTATCACCCATCGGTCCTGCTGAAGCTCTACATTTACGGCTATCTCAATCGGATCCAGTCGAGTCGCCGGCTTGAGCGCGAGGCTGGGCGCAACGTCGAGGTGATGTGGCTGACGGAACGTTTGGCTCCAGATCACAAGACGATTGCCGATTTCCGCAAGGACAATGGCACCGCCATCCGCAAAGTCTGCGCACGCTTCGTTGCGCTGTGCCGCATGATGGGCTTGCTTACGCAAGCCAGTGTCGCCATTGACGGCAGCAAGTTCAAGGCGGTCAACAATCGCGACAAGAACTTCACGCGCGCCAAGATGGACCGGCGCTTGGTGCAGATTGAGGAGAGTGTCGGACGCTATTTGCAGCAGCTCGACACCGCCGACCGGCAGGAGCCGTCCGAGGCACTTAAAACCAAGACGAGCCACCTGAAAGAGAAGATCGCGAAGCTGAAGGAGCAGATGCAGCGTCTCGAGGTTCTCAGGGTGGAAATGCTCGCCACTCCGGATCAGCAGATATCGCTGACGGATCCCGATTCCCGCTCGATGGCGACGAGTGGGCGCGGCTCCGGTGTTGTCGGCTACAACGTTCAGGTCGCCGTCGACACCGCAAATCATCTGATTATCACGCATGAGGTGACAAACGTCGGGACTGATCGATCGCAGCTCTCGGCCGTGGCCGAGCAGGCCAAGGCGACGCTGGAAGTGGAGAACCTCGATGCAGTCGCCGACCGCGGCTACTTCAGCAGCGAGCAGATCCTGGCCTGCGAGAAAGCAGGCATTACGGTCACGCTGCCAAAGCCAATGACGTCGCACTCAAAGGCGGAAGGACGCTTCGGCAAGCAAGACTTCCGCTACCTCGTGGCGGAGGACGTTTACGTATGTCCTGCCGGTGAAAGGCTCACCTACTCCTTCACAACCAAGGAAAATGGATTGGTCCTGTACCGCTACTCGACCAACGCTTGCCAGAGCTGCGCCATCAAGAACAGTTGCACCACAGGCAAGGAGCGCCGGATTACCCGTTGGGAGCATGAGCATATTCTTGAGGCCGTACAGCGCCGGCTCGACGAGCATCCGGAGAAGATGCGCCGGCGGCGGGAAACGGTCGAGCATCCCTTCGGCACGATCAAAGCCCGGATGGGTGCAACCCACTTCCTGATGAAGACGCTGCCACGGGTTGCCGCCGAGATGGCGTTGCACGTACTGGCTTATAATATGACGCGCGTCATCAACATCATGGGCACCAAACCGCTAATAGCGGCGATGAGGGCGTAGCTGCCCCCCACATCCGTCCGTCGGCTGTTGCAGAACCGCCCACGACGGCCGACGGCGTCAATGCTACCGCCAGCGCGTTTCTACACAACCAAGGTCGCAAGCGGAAATTTTCTAATTGATTGCGGAATTTTCCGCTTAGCCGTCAGAAGCCGAGATCATCTACATCTTTGTGCGTACATGCCCGGGCTCGTAACGATTGCTTGCGATGTTCTGTCGCAGTTGTGGACCTGGAGCCTGACTCACAAGCCAGTGAGGTCTGAAAACGGCCACGAACTCAGCGCCCTAGCGCGTGTGACATTGAGCCGCCCGTAGCATGCGTTGCGTCGCAGCACGCGCATTCTATCTTGACCGGATCAGCCGCGCGGAATCGCTTCGATATTGTTCCGTGCGTGTTGCTTTGTTCAACAACACCGGGGCACCCCACTTCATGTCAGGACTTCGAGCGCGATCGGCATGCGTTGCAATGATGCTCGCGGCCTTTGCGCCGCTGCTTGCGGGCTGTGATGAATCCAGCTCCGCGGTCTCCGCCGTCCAACCTTCCGAACCCGATGTCAGCATCGTCGTCGTCAAGCCGCAATCGCGCGCCGTGGTGCGCGAGTTGCCCGGCCGCATCGCGCCGACGCGCGTCGCCGAAGTGCGGCCGCGCGTCTCCGGTATCGTCGTCGAGCGTCTGTTCCGCCAGGGCAGCGAGGTGAAGGCGGGAGAAGCGCTCTATCGCATCGATCCGCGGCCGTTCGAGGTCGAGGTGATGGCGAATGAGGCAGGGCTCGCCAAGGCCGAGGCCGCGTTGATGCAGGCGCAGCAGCAGGCGCGCCGCATCGCCACGCTCACCAGCCAGCGTGCCGCCCCCGAAGCCGAGAACGAGAAGGCGATCGCCGCCGAGCGCCAGGCCCAGGCCGAGGTCGAGGGCCGCAAAGCGGAGCTCGCGCGCGCCAAACTCAACCTCGATTACGCCACCGTGCGCGCGCCGATCGACGGCGTCGTTGGTGCGGCGATCGTCAGCGAAGGCGCGCTCGTGGTGCAGAACGAGACCAATCTCGCCACGGTCCAGCAGCTCGATCCGATCTATGCCGACTTCACCCAGTCGGTCACCGAGCTGAACCAGCTTCGCCGCGCCTTCGAGAACGGCGATCTCGACCGCATCGCGGCCGATGCCGCGAAAGTCCGCCTCGTGCTCGACGACAACACGCTCTATTCGCTCGACGGCAAGCTCTTGTTCTCCGACGCCAAGGTCGACGCCCATACCGGCCAGGTGACGCTGCGCGGTGAGTTCCGCAATCCCAAGCGCGAATTGCTGCCGGGCATGTATGTCCGCGTCCGCATCGACCAGGGCATCGATGCCGATGCGATTGCCGTGCCGCAGCAGGCGATCCAGCGCAATGGCGGTGGCGGCAGCGAGGTGTTCGTCGTCAAGGACGACAACCGCATCGCGGTGCAGCCGGTGCGCACCGGCTCGGTGCAGGACGGCATCTGGTTCGTCACCGACGGATTGAGGGCCGGCGACAAGGTCGTGGTCGAAGGCTTCCAGAAATTCGCCGCCGGCGACAAGGTCAAGCCGCAGTCCTGGGCCGAGGCCGATGCGACGGCGGATGCCCAGCACGCCAGGGCCTTGCGGTAACGCGCCATGCCGAGCTTCTTCATCGACAGGCCGATCTTCGCCTGGGTGGTCGCGTTGTTCATCTGCTTGATCGGCGCAATCTCGATCCCGCTATTGCCGATCGCGCAATATCCGATCATCGCGCCGCCCTCGATCTCGATCTCGACCAGCTACCCCGGCGCCTCACCGGAAAACCTCTACAACAGTGTCACGCGGCTGATCGAAGAGGAGCTCAACGGCGCCTCCGGCATCCTCAACTTCGAATCGACCAGCGACTCGCTCGGCCAGGTCGAGATCATCGCCAACTTCGTTCCTGGCACCGACACCGGCGCGGCCTCGGTCGAGGTGCAGAACCGCATCAAGCGTGTCGAGGCGCGGCTGCCGCGCGCGGTGATCCAGCAGGGTATCCTGATCGAGGAAGCATCGAGCGCCGTGCTGCAGATCATCACGCTGAACTCGACCGACGGCAGCCTGGATGAGGTCGGGCTCGGCGACTTCATGATCCGCAACGTGCTCGGCGAGATCCGCCGCATCCCCGGCGTCGGCCGCGCCACGCTCTATTCGACCGAGCGCTCGCTTCGCGTCTGGGTCGATCCGGCAAAGCTCGTCGGCTATGGGCTGACGGCGGATGACGTCAACAAGGCGATCAGCGCGCAGAACGCGCAGGTCGCCTCCGGCAGCATCGGCGCCGAGCCGTCGACGGCCGACCAGCGCATCTCCGCGCTGGTGCTGGTCAAGGGCCAGCTCTCCTCCCCGGATGAGTTCGGCGCCATCATCCTTCGCGCCAATCCCGATGGTTCGACCGTACGGCTGCGCGACGTCGCGCGCGTCGAGGTCGGTGGTCTCAGCTATCAGTTCAACACCCGCCTGAACGGCAAGCCGACCGCGGGCCTCTCAGTGCTGCTGTCGCCGACCGGCAATGCGCTCGCGACCGCGAGCGCGGTCGAGGCCAAGATGAAGGAGCTGTCGCGCTTCTTCCCGGCCAACATCAGTTACGAGATTCCCTACAACATCACGCCTGTCGTCGAGGCCTCGATCAAGAAGGTACTATCGACGCTGGTCGAGGCCGTGGTGCTGGTATTCGTGGTGATGTTCTTATTTCTGCAGAACATTCGCTACACCATCATCCCGACCATCGTGGTGCCGGTGGCACTGCTGGGCGCCTGCACCACGCTGCTGCTCGCCGGCTACTCCATCAACATGCTCTCGATGTTCGGCATGGTGCTCGCGGTCGGTATCCTCGTCGACGATGCCATCGTCGTGGTCGAGAACGTCGAGCGCATCATGGCCGAAGAAGGCCTGCCGCCGAAGGAAGCGACGCGCAAGGCGATGTCGCAGATCACCGGCGCCATCATCGGCATCACGCTGGTGCTGATGGCCGTGTTCGTGCCGATGGCGTTCTTCCCGGGCTCGGTCGGCATCATCTACCGCCAGTTCTCCGTCACCATGGTCGCCGCGATCGGCTTCTCGGCCTTCCTCGCGCTGTCGCTGACGCCGGCGCTGTGTGCCACGCTGCTCAAACCCGTCGCGGCCGGCCATGGCCATGCGAAGAAGGGCGTGTTCGGCTGGTTCAACCGCATGCTCGAGGGCGGCAAGCAGGGCTATTCCCGCACCGTCGGCTTCTCGCTGAAGCGCACGGGACGGCTGATGCTGGTCTATGCCGCACTGTTGGTCGGCCTGTCCTGGGCTTTCGTCAACCTGCCCGGCGGCTTCTTGCCCGTCGACGACCAGGGCTTTGTCACCACTGACGTGCAGGCGCCGTCGGATTCGTCCTATGCCCGCACCGAGGCGGTGATCGAGAAGGTCGAGAAATATCTCGCCGAACGCCCCGGCGTGAAGGACGTCACCTTCCTCACCGGCTTCAGCTTCTCGGGTCAGGGCATGAATACCGCGCAGGCCTTCATCACGCTGAAGGATTGGTCGGAGCGCGGCCCGAAGGAGTCTGCCGCCGCGATCGTCTCCGACATCAACCGCGACCTGTCCTCGATCCGTGACGCAAAGATCTCGGCGCTCCAGCCGCCGCCGATCGATAATCTCGGTAACTCCTCGGGCTTTTCGTTCCGCCTCCAGGACCGCGGCCAGAAGGGCTATCCGGCCCTGATGCGCGCCGCCGACCAGCTCATCGCGGAGGCCAATGCGAGTCCCGTGCTGCAAAAGGTCTATATCGAGGGCCTGCCCGAGGCGGGCGTGGTCAATCTCGTGATCGACCGCGAAAAAGCCGGCGCCTTTGGCGTCACCTTCGAGGACATCAACAACACGATCTCGACCAATCTCGGCTCGAACTACATCAACGACTTCCCGAACCGCGGCCGCATGCAGCGCGTCGTGGTGCAGGCCGACGCGCGCGACCGCATGAAGACCGAGGACATCCTCAACTACAATGTCAAGAACAGTCGCGGCCAGCTCGTGCCTTTCTCCTCCTTCGCGACGGTCGAATGGTCGCGCGGGCCGACGCAGATCGCGGGTTTCAACTATTATCCGGCGGTGCGCATCTCGGGCGAGGCAAAGCCCGGCTTCACCTCGGGCGATGCGATCGCCGAGATGGAGAAGCTTGCCGGCAAACTGCCGCGCGGCTTCGGTTATGAATGGACCGGGCAGTCGCTGCAGGAGAAGCTGTCGGGCTCGCAGGCGCCGTTCCTGCTCGCGCTCTCGGTGTTCGTGGTGTTCCTGTGTCTGGCCGCGCTCTATGAGAGCTGGACCATTCCGCTCGCGGTGCTCTTGACCGTGCCGCTCGGCGTCACCGGCGCCGTGATCGCGGCGATGCTGCGCGGGCTTCCGAACGACGTCTATTTTACCGTCGGCCTCATCACCATCATCGGCCTTGCGGCGAAGGATGCGATCCTCATCATCGAGTTCGCCAAGGACTTGCGCAAAGAGGGCAAGCCACTGGTGGAAGCCACCATCGAGGCCTGCCGCCTGCGCTTCCGCCCGATCCTGATGACCGGCCTTGCCTTCATCTGCGGCGTGCTGCCGATGGCGATCGCCCACGGCGCCGGCGGCGCCAGCCAGCAATCGCTCGGCACCGTCGTGATGGGCGGCATGATCGCGGTGGTGATCCTGGCGCTGCTGATGGTGCCGGTGTTCTTCGTCTCCGTGCAGCGCGTGCTGGCGGGAGACAGGGAGCCGAAGGCCGCGAAGGACAGCGAGGCGTATGGGCCGCCGGCGGAGGTTAAGCGATAGCTCCGCGCGAATCCTTACCAAAGCTTCACATTCTCTGACGGAACCCGACGTAGGCAAATCTGATTGCCCGCGGGGTTAGGGGTTCCACGGAGAAATCGTCAAAATGTTGAAGAAGCTTCTTTCCGCTGCTGCTGTCGGCACCGGCGTGCTGATGATGTCGACCTTCACCGCATCGGCGGCAATCATGTGCCAGGGCCACACCTGCTGGCACACGCATGAGGCCTACGACTTTCCTCACGAAGCAGGGGTCGTCGTTCACGAGGACAAATGGCACTGGGGCCCGCGCGAAAAGTTTGCGTTCCGCGAGCACGAGGGCCGCGGTTACTGGCGCGGCCGCAAATGGGTGGCGTGGTAACAGCCGCCGTGTGACCTGAGACGGGAGGCCGCGATCTTGCGGCCTCCAAGTCGCGCGACGTCAAACAGGCGTTCGGCTTGCTTTCGCAGGAGCGTCGATCCAGAGTGCATCCCTGGATTGAACATGTGCATTCGCGCCGCGAAAGCACGTACAGCCTGCCGATTGAGAGCATGTGATGCGTCCGACCGACATTGCGATCTCGAACTATCGCTCCATTCGGCGGCTCTCGATACCAATCCATCCCCTGTCCGTCTTCGTGGGCGAGAATGGCGTCGGCAAATCCAATCTCTACAAGTCCTTGTCGCTTTTGCGCGACGCGGCGACCGGGCGGATCACGCGCACGATCGCCGACGAAGGTGGATTGAATTCAGTCTGCTGGTCCGGCATTCGCAAGCGTGGCGAGGATGGGCGACTACGGTTGTCGGCCAGGTTCGACCGTCTCAAATATTCCATCGAGATCGGATTTCCCGGCCCTCTCGAGGCAGCGTTTTCCGGCGAGCCGATGATCAAGGCCGAAACTATCGAGGCGACACAGGGCAAGCGAACGGTTCAGCTGATGGAGCGGAAGAACGCGCTTGTCAGCGTGCGCGGCGAGAGCGGCACCTGGAGCAGCCACAAGGATGCGGTGCTGCCGTCCGAGACGGCGCTTGCGGGTTTTTCCGATGGCAAGGAATGCCCCGAAATCGATGTGATCAGAAACGCAATCCTCGGTTGGCGATTCTATCACGACTTTCGTACCGATCCGGCGTCACCGATACGAAAGCCCTGTCTGGCGATCACGACGCCCTCGCTCAGCGCCGATGGAAGCGATCTGGCTGCGGCCCTGGCGACGCTCTATACTATCAGGGAAGACGCCATCGACCTTCAGGACGCCATCCAGGATGCATTCCCGGGCGCTGAGCTCCGCGCATGGGAAGCGAGCGGCTTGTGCGAGTTTGATCTGCAGCTGGAGGATATGCCGCGGCCGTTCAGGGCGCATGAACTATCCGACGGGACGCTGAAATACATTTGTCTGCTCGCGGTGTTCATGGGTTATCGGCTTCCGCCGTTCATCGCGCTGAACGAACCCGAGGCTAGCTTGCATCCCTCGCTCCTGGCGCCCTTGGCCCGGCTGATCGCCAAGGCATCACGCCGCGCCGACATCTGGATCGTCACCCATTCGGAACAGCTGATGGAGGCATTGCGAAGCGAGAGCTCTGTCCCGCTTCGCCGGGTCATCAAGTCGAAAGGGGCTACGACGATCGAGGGCCTGACTCTCGGCGGGGAATATCGCGACGAGGAATCGGGCGATGATGATTCTTAGCCGCGGCAGATCGAGCCGCAGCGCTGCCGCGCCAGCGGTTTGGGAAGGGGCAAGTGATCGATGAGAATCGTGGCCGTCATGGCGATCGCTTACATACTTACGGGCGCTCTCTACGTTTGGCGTGATTTCCGAAAGCCGATCGATAACCAACCCGGCTATGTCAGGTAGGGCGGGATACTGGCTTCCCGGTACGCTGTCTTCGGCATGTCGCGGCGGTGTCTTGCGAGATCAAGCCGTTCCATGGGCAATCTTTGCTGCCCTCACCGTCGCCGGGCTTTACTTCTCGAATATATAATTCCCCGCAGGCAGGGCATCGAGTCCGCCGCTTCCGTCCGTATCCAACGAACGTCTCTGGAATACTGGATCACCCGCTTTCTGTTTAGTCCGGGGACATGGAAGGCGGGTGATGACAGCGGAGAACGTGGCGGCTTATTACGCCGACTTCCGCAAGATCTTCACCAACTCGCCGTGCACGAACTCGTTGCCGCACACGACGTGGCCGGTCACCAGTGCGTCGCCCGGGGTTTCGATGTCGCTGACGGTGCCACCCGCTTCGCGGACCATGATCTGGCCGGCAGCGATGTCCCAGGATTGCAAATTGCGCTCCCAGTAGCCGTCGAGGCGGCCGGCGGCGACGAAGGCGAGGTCGAGGGAGGCGGCGCCGAAACGGCGCAGGCCCGCCACGCGGTCCTGGATCGCGGTCATCTCGCGGCGGAAGGATTCGTGGTCGCCGCGGCCGATATGCGGCAGGCCGCAGGCGATGACGCATTCGTTGAGCTGGCGGCGGCCGGCCACCCGCAGGCGCTGGTCGTTGAGGAAGGCGCCCTTGCCGCGCTCGGCGATGTAGAGCTCGTCATTGGCGGGGTTGTAGATCACGCCCGCGATCACGGTACCTTCGCGCGACAGCGCGATCGAGATCGCGAATTGCGGAATGCCGTGCAGGAAGTTGGTGGTGCCGTCGAGGGGATCGACGATCCAGGTGTGGCTCTTGTCGGTGCCTTCACGCGTGCCGCCTTCCTCGCCGATGAAGCCGTAGCCGGGGCGGGCCTTGGCGAGGTCCTGGTAGAGGATCTCTTCGGCGCGCCTGTCGGCGAGCGAGACGAAATTCGCAGGGCCCTTCAGCGAGACCTGCAAGTGCTCGATCTCGCCGAGATCGCGCTTGAGGCTGCGGCCGGCGCGGCGCGCGGCTTTGACCATGACGTTGATAGTTGCGGAATACAGCATGAGATCAGTCTTGATTTGCAGGAATTCGGCCCTCAAGCGCGATGAGATTGGGATAAACCGTCATCGCGCTTCAGGTTGTTGTTTGAGCATGATCTTTTCGGAAAACCGCTACGCACTTTTCCGGATCATGCTCTAGCCGCTCGATTTGGGGACTGGGTGCCCTGCGGCCGGGCTGGCGTCAAGTCATTTGGTCCCGAGCCATTTCTTGGCGGCGGCCTCGGCCTTGGCCCGGTCCTCGGGGGCCAGATCGCTCAATTGCTTGTCGAGATCGGGTTCGCCCTTGCCGGCGGTTCGGGCGATAAGATGCCATTTGAAACCCTCGATCTTGTCTACCGGCGTACCGTCACCATAAATCAGCACCCAAGCCAGTCGGCTCTGTGCGATTGGGCTACCCTGGCGGGCCGCCTTGCGCAGTAGCGCCACAGCGGCTGGCTTGTTCCTCGGCGTGCCGGTGCCGTTGAACAGCGCGATGGCATATTCGACCTCGGCATCGACATTGTCGGCGAGCGAGGCGGCCTGAAGCAGCCGCACCGCCCGGTCGATGTCCTTCGGCACGCCGGTGCCTTCCTTGTAGAAGGTCGCGAGCGCGTATTGCGCCTCGGGTAGCCCCGCATCTGCGGCCTGGCGCAGCAGCTCGGCCGAGCGCCTGACGTCCTGCGGCAGCGTCTGCCCGTCGAGATAGAGCAGCGCGAGATTGTAGGCGGCCTTTGGCTCGCCGAGCTTGGCGGCTGAGGCGAGCAGTTTTACCGCGTCGCCCTTGTCGATCGGGCCGCCGCGGCCGGCCACGCGCATCATCGCGAGCTCGAACATCGCCTCCCGGTCGCCGGCATCCGACGCGCGTTTGTACCATTCGGCGGCCTTGACATAGTCGCGCTTGATGCCGAGGGCGTTGGAATAGAGCTGGCCCAGCATGGTCATCGCCTTGGGATCGCCGGCTTGCGCTCGCGCGGTAGCAAGGTCGAAGGCGGTCTTGTACTGGCCGCGCTGATAGGCGCCGTACACGAGGTCGGCATTGGAATTGTCTGTCGGCGGCGCCGGGATCACGGTCGCGGCCGGCGGCGGGCTCGGCGAGGCCGAGGGTTTTGGCGCCGGCGCGGCCTCCTTCTTCTTGGTGATCGCGTGCGGCTTGGCCGCAGATTTTTCCTTTGGATTTTCCTTTGGATTTTCTTTGGGTTTCTCGGGCGCAGGGCTCGGCGTTGCCGCCGGCGGCGTCAGCGAGAGCTGCGCGGCCGCAGGCGTGGCGAGGAGTAACAGCGCCAGGAACGATGTGGAAAGCGGGGGCTTCATGATCGGCTGCTAGCCATGCTCCCGGCTTGCGGGCGCTTCCGCATAGGCCTTCTTGATCGCGGCTTCCGCGTCGACCAGCGCAGCCTTCGGCCCGCGCGGGTCGGCCCAGATGAAATCGCCAACCAGCACGAAATCCGCGCCCGCAGCGGCGAACTCGAAGGCTTCCGCCAATGAGGTGGCAAAGCCGACGCAGGGCGGCTCGAACAGCTCTGCCCACCAGTCCAGCCGCTCCGCGATCGCCTGCACCGAGGGGCGCTGGCCGTTTGCGTCGGGCTCGCCGAACAGCACGTAATCCGCGCCCATCTCGCCTGCGCTCATGGAATCATGCCTGGTCGTGAGCCCGCCGACGCCGGCGATGCGGTTCGGCTTCAGCGACGGCATGGCTTCTTCGAGCGCGGCGATGCCGATCAGATGCGCGCCATCGGCGCCGCCGCGCGCGACCAGCTCGACATGGCCGTCGAGCAGCAACGCAGCGCCGGCCTTCTGAACGACCGGCGCCAGCGCCTTCACCCGCGTGATCATCGTGCGCTGGTCTGTTTCCTTCAGTCGCACCAGCACGGCCGCGACATCGGCGGCGGCGAGCAGAGCGGGCAGCTCGCCGAGAAGGGAAGCGGGGTCGTCGACGAGCGGCGTCGCGAGATAAAGCCGCGGCGCCGGGCGCGCGGAAGCGGAATTGTTCGACAAGTCTACGCCGCCTTCTTTTCGAGCCCGCTGTCCCATTCGCCGCGGCTGGCGAGCGCGTTCATCCGCGCGCGATGGGCGAAGGCGCTTTGACCGGCCGCGACGTTTTCCGCCTTGCCCGACCAGGCCTTCTGCGGCGCGGCCTGGAGCGCGCGGCCATAGGAGAAGGTCAGCCGCCACGGCAGCGGGCCAAGCCTGTTCATGGCATCGAGATGCGCGGTTGCCTCCTCGTCGGACTGGCCGCCGGAGAGGAATGCGATGCCGGGCACTGCGGCCGGCACGCACGCCTTCAGCAGACGCACGGTCTTCTCGGCGACCTCCGCGACGGGGGCCTGCTTGGGGCACTTCTTGCCTGAGACTGCCATGTTGGGCTTCAGCACCATGCCTTCGAGCGCGACGCGCTGCACGCGCAATTCCTGGAACGTCTTGTTGAGCACGCGCTGCGTGACGTCATAGCAGCGGTCGATGTCGTGGTCGCCGTCCATCAGTACCTCCGGCTCGACGATCGGCACGATCTGCGTGGCCTGGCACAGCGCCGCGTAGCGCGCCAGCGCATGCGCGTTGACGCTGATGGCCGTCATCGAGGGGATGCCGCTGCCGATGTCGATCACCGCGCGCCATTTGGCGAAGCGGGCGCCGCGCTCATAGTATTTCTCCAGCCGCTCGGCGAGCTTGTCCAGGCCGACGGTAACGAGCTCGCCCGGGCACATCGGCAGTGCCTGCGTGCCCTCATCGACCTTGATGCCGGGAATGGCGCCGCTCGCTTCGATCAGCTTCACCAGCGGGGTGCCATCCTTGGCATTCTGCCAGATCGTCTCGTCATAGAGGATGACGCCGGAGATGTGCTGGCTCATGGCGTCTTTGGAGCGAAACAGCATCTCGCGGTAGTCGCGGCGGTTGTCTTCGGTGGATTCGACACCGATTGCGTCAAAACGTTTCTTGATGGTGCCGGAGGATTCGTCGGCGGCGAGGATGCCCTTGCCGGGCGTAACCATGGCCTGTGCGACCTTGTTGAGCTCAGTCAGATTCATCGAGAGGTCCTCCCAAAACGTTTCTGCCTTGCCCGCGAAAATAGACCGTTCTCGGGCAATTGCCGAGTTAACGTTGGTCGCAGGGTAAAGGGGGGAGATCGTTAGGGTCTGCGTTTTTGACCGGTCTGGGCGACCGCTTACCTCGCCCCGCTTGCGGGGAGAGGTCGCATCGCATCGAAGATGCGATGCGGGTGAGCGGGACTCTCCGCGAATTCGACTGTTACCGCATTTGCTGAGGCGGCCCCTCACCCCAACCCTCTCCCCGCGAGGGGCGGGGAGAGGGAGGGATAGATCACGCAATCTTCGGGTTGAGTTCGCCCTTGGCGTAGCGCTTGGCCATTTCGGCGGTGGTCAGGACGCGCTTGATCTTGGAGGCCTGGCCGGCGGTGTTGAACTCCTGGAGCCGCTGCTTGCACAGCTTGGTCATGGCTTCCATGGCCGGCTTCAGATACTTGCGCGGATCGAACTCTTCCGGGTTGTCCTTCAGGACCTTGCGGATCTGGCCGGTCATCGCCATGCGGTTGTCGGTGTCGATGTTGATCTTGCGCACGCCGTTCTTGATGCCGCGCTGGATCTCGGCGACCGGCACGCCCCAGGTCGGCTTCATCTTGCCGCCGTTGGCGTTGATGATCTCCTGAAGCTCCTGCGGCACCGAGGAGGAGCCGTGCATCACAAGATGCGTGTTCGGCAGCTTGCGGTGGATCTCCTCGATCACGTTCATGGCAAGGATGTCGCCATCCGGCTTGCGGGTGAACTTGTAGGCGCCGTGCGAGGTGCCCATCGCGATCGCGAGCGCGTCGACCTGGGTCTCCTTGACGAACTTCACGGCCTCATCCGGATTGGTCAGGAGCTGGTCGTGCGACAGCTTGCCCTCGGCGCCGTGGCCGTCTTCCTTGTCGCCCATGCCGGTCTCGAGCGAGCCGAGCACGCCGAGTTCGCCTTCCACCGAGATGCCGCCGAGATGGGCCATGTCCGTTACGGTCTTGGTGACGCCGACATTGTAGCCCCAGTCGCCGGGGGTCTTGCCGTCGGCCTTCAGCGAGCCGTCCATCATGACGGAGGTGAAGCCGGCCTGGATCGCGGTCATGCAGGTCGCCGGCTCGTTGCCGTGGTCGAGATGCACGCAGACCGGGATGTGCGGATAGATCTCGGTGACCGCGTCCATCATGTGCTTGAGCATGACGTCATTGGCGTAGGAGCGCGCGCCGCGCGAGGCCTGGATGATGACGGGCGCATCGACCTGGTTGGCCGCGTCCATGATCGCCAGCGCCTGCTCCATGTTGTTGATGTTGAAGGCCGGTACGCCGTAATCGTTCTCCGCCGCATGGTCGAGCAATTGACGCAACGTGATCCGAGCCATCTCTGTTTTTCTCCCGTTTCGGCCTTCCGGCCAACTAACTTACTTTGTGCGCAAAACCTCGACGCCGGGCAGGGGCTTGCCTTCCATCCATTCAAGAAATGCGCCACCGGCGGTCGAGACATAGGTGAAATCGGAGCCGACACCAGCCTGGTTGAGCGCCGCGACGGTGTCGCCACCGCCTGCGATCGAGATCAGCTTCTTGGTTTTGGTGCGTTCGGCGGCGTGCTTGGCGGCCGCCACGGTGCCGCGGTCGAACGGCTGAAGCTCGAAGGCTCCAAGCGGGCCGTTCCAGACCAGCGTTGCCGCATCGTCGATCGCGGCATGGATGCGCACAACCGATTGCGGGCCGACGTCGAGGATCATGCCATCAGCCGGGATCGCATCGAGCCCGTAGGCATGCGAGGGCGCATTGGCGGCGAAATGATAGGCGACGGTGGCGTCGACCGGGAGGATGATCGCGCAGTTCGCGGCCTCGGCCTTCTCCATGATGCGCACCGCCGTTGCGGCGAGATCCTTTTCGGCCAGCGACTTGCCGACCGCAACGCCCTGGGCGTGCAGGAAGGTATTGGCCATGCCGCCGCCGATCACGAGCGCATCGACCTTGCTGACGAGGTTTTCCAGGAGGTCGATCTTGGTCGAGACCTTGGCGCCGCCGATGATCGCGATGACGGGCTTGGTCGGTGCTTCCAGCGCCTTTTCCAGCGCATCCAACTCGGCCTGCATGGTGCGGCCGGCATAGGCCGGCAGCTTGTGGCCGAGGCCCTCGGTCGAGGCGTGGGCGCGGTGCGCGGCGGAGAAGGCGTCATTGACCCAGATGTCGCCGAGCTTTGCCAATTCCGCGACGAAGGTGGGATCGTTCTTCTCTTCCTCTTTGCGGAAGCGGGTGTTTTCCAGGCACAGGATGTCGCCATCGTTCAGCGCCGCCACGGCCTTGGCCGCGGGCTCGCCGATGCAATCGTCGGCAAATGCAACCGGCTTCTTCACGACCTTCGACAGCGCTTCGGCCACCGGTTTGAGCGAATCCTTGGGGTCGCGTCCCTTCGGCCGGCCGAAATGCGCGAGCAGGATGACCTTGCCGCCCTTGTCGGAGATTTCGGTAATGGTCGGCGCGACGCGCTCGAGCCGCGTTGCGTCGGTGACGCGCCCGTTGTCCATGGGCACGTTGAGATCGACGCGCAGCAGCACGCGCTTGCCCTTCACGTCGACGTCGTCGAGGGTGCGAAATCTGGCCATGTTTCTGATCACTCGTTAACTGGCGACGTTACGGCGCATCGCGCTCAGGTGGATTGCCTTCCTGCCTGGTCGTTACCTTGCTTCCCTGGCGCATGCCGTACGCGATCAATGCGAACAGCAGGATGACGCCAGGAATTCCGATCCAGGCAGGAAGCATCGCGCTCCCTTAGATCACCTTGCTCATCGCAACGGCGGTGTCCGCCATGCGGTTCGAGAAACCCCACTCGTTGTCGTACCAGGACATCACGCGCACCAGCGTGCCGTTCTGCACCTTGGTCTGGTCCTCGTGGAACGTGGAGGAGTGCGGGTCGTGGTTGAAGTCGATCGAGACGTTCGGTGCCGTGGTGTAGCCGAGGATGCCCTTGAGCTGCTGCTCGGAGGCGCGCTTCATCGCCGCGTTGACTTCCTTGGCGTCGGTGGCGCGCTTGGCGACGATCTTGAGGTCGACGACCGAGACGTTCGGGGTCGGCACGCGGATCGCGACGCCGTCGAGCTTGCCCTTCAGCTCCGGCAGCACGAGGCCGATCGCCTTCGCAGCGCCGGTCGAGGTCGGGATCATCGACATCGCCGCGGCGCGGCCGCGGTAGAGATCCTTGTGCAGCGTGTCCAGCGTCGGCTGGTCGCCGGTGTAGGCGTGGATCGTCGTCATGAAGCCCGTCTCGATGCCGACGAGGTCGTTCAGCACCTTGGCGATCGGGGCCAGGCAGTTGGTGGTGCAGGAGCCGTTCGAGACGACCAGATGATTCTTCGTCAGCGTGTCGTGGTTGACACCGTAGACGATGGTTGCGTCGGCGCCGTCGGCGGGTGCGGAGACCAGCACGCGCTTGGCGCCGGCGGTCAGATGCAAGGCGGCCTTGTCCTTCGAGGTGAAGATGCCGGTGCACTCCATCGCGATGTCGACGCCGAGATCTTTCCAGGGCAGCTTCGAAGGATCGCGCTCGGCGGTCACCTTGATCTTGCCGTTGCCGAGATTGATCGTATCGCCGTCGACGGTCACGGTTCCCGGGAAGCGGCCGTGCACGGAGTCGAAGCGGAGCAGATGCGCGTTGGTCTCGACCGGTCCGAGATCGTTGATGGCGACCACCTCGACGTCCTTGCGGCCGGACTCCGCGATGGCGCGCAGGATGTTGCGGCCGATGCGGCCAAAACCGTTAATTGCAACGCGGACTGCCATCTTTCGTCTCCTTCAATGACCGTTGTCATCCCGCGGAACGCTAGCTAGCGCGCCTGCGAGGGTTTTTAGGGCGGACGCCCGGTTCGGCCGGGCGGTACTTGATCATATGGGGAGCTTGGTAGTCCTTTTTTCCGGCAAGCTCAACTCTCAGGAAATGCGCTTCAGGACAGCGTTAACTGCAGCCTCGGCGGTAATTCCAAAGTGCTTGAAAAGGTCCTTGGCAGGCGCGCTCGCGCCGAAGGAATGCATGCCGATAAATTCGCCATCCTGGCCGATCACGGCATCCCAGCCCCAGCGGACCGCGGCCTCGATCGCGACCTTGACCGGCGCGTTGCCGATGATGGCGGCACGCTTCGCCTCTGGTTGCGCTAACAAGAGCTCGAGCGAGGGCACCGAGACCACCCGCGTCGGGATGCCGCGCTCGGCGAGCTGCTTTTGGGCGGCGACCGCGATCTCGACCTCGGAGCCCGAGGCGAACAGCGTCGCCTTGGCCTCGCCTTGGGCGGCGACCAGCTCGTAGGCGCCGTACTGGCAGGGGTTCTCGTTCGCGGAGCTGCGGAGCTGCGGCAGGTTCTGGCGCGTCAGTGCGAGCACCGTCGGACCGTCGATACGGTTCAGCGCCAGCTCCCAGCACTCGGCGACCTCGATGGAGTCGCAGGGGCGCAACACGCGCATGTTCGGAATAGCGCGCAGCGCGGCGAGATGCTCGACCGGCTGATGGGTCGGGCCGTCTTCGCCAAGCCCGATGGAATCGTGGGTCATGACGTAGACGACGCCTGCGCCCATCAAGGCGGCAATCCGCATCGCAGGCCGCGCGTAATCCGTGAACACCAGGAAGGTCGCGCCATTCGGCGCGAAGCCGCCGTGCAGGAAGATGCCATTCATCGCGGCGCACATGCCGTGCTCGCGAATGCCGTAATGGATGAAGCGGCCCTTCGGCGTCTTGGCGGAGAAGGCGACCGCCGACTTCGCCTTGTTGTTGTTGGAGCCGGTGAGGTCGGCCGAACCCGCCAAAAATTCCATCGGCATCGCGGCGGCGATCGCCTCGATCGCAGCTTCGGAGGATTTGCGCGTCGCGACGTTGAGTGGATTTTCCAGAAGGCCCTTCTTGTGCGCCTTCAGCGCCTTCGCGAGCGAAGCGGGGCGCTCATGACGCAGGCGGCGCTCGAACTCGGCGCGCTTGCGGCTGCCGAGTTCACCAATCCGCGCTTCCCACTCCTGCCGTGCGGCCGCGCCACGGCTGCCAGCCGCGCGCCAGGCCTTGAGCACGTCGTCGGGCACCGAGAACGGCTCGAGCGAGATGCCGAGATTTTCCTTGGCGGCCTTCAGCTCGTCGGCGCCAAGCGCCTCGCCATGCACCTTCGCGGTACCGGCCTTATGCGGCGCGCCATAGCCGATGGTGGTGCGGCAGGCGATCAGCGTCGGCTTGTTGGATTTTTTTGCGCGCGTGATCGCGGCGGATATTGCGGCCTGGTCCTGGCCGTCGATCTTCTCGGCGGCCCAGCCCGCCGACTTGAAGCGCTTCACCTGGTCGACCGAGTCTGCGATCGAGGTCGGGCCGTCGATCGAGATGCCGTTGTCGTCATAGAGCACGATCAGCTTATTGAGCTTCCAGTGCCCGGCCATGGCGATGGCTTCCTGCGACACGCCTTCCATCAGGTCGCCGTCGGAGGCGAGCACGTAGGTGTGGTGATCGACAATCTTCTTGCCGAACTCCGCCGCGAGCATTTTCTCGGCGAGCGCCATGCCGACTGCGGCGGAAATGCCCTGGCCGAGCGGGCCGGTGGTGGTCTCGATGCCCTTGGTGTGGAAGTTCTCGGGGTGGCCGGGGGTCAGCGATCCCAGCTGGCGGAAGTGTCTGAGCTGGTCCACCGTCATGTCCGGATTGCCGGTCAGGAACAGCAGCGAATAGAGCAGCATCGAGCCGTGGCCGGCCGACAGCACGAAGCGGTCGCGGTCGGGCCAGGCGGGTGCCTGGGCGTCGAATTTCAGGAACTGCGTGAACAGGACGGTCGCGATGTCAGCGGCTCCCATCGGCAGGCCGGGATGGCCGGACTTGGCCTTCTCGACCGCGTCCATCGAGAGCCCGCGGATCGCATTGGCCATACGGGTGGGATCGACCTGCGTCATGTCTGAAATCCGTCTGAAATGAGGCGCTTGGTGGCGGTGTACGCCCGCGCGGGAAGGAGCCTTTCGGCCGCTGGAAGGTCGGGGGCTGGATAGCACCTCGGTTCCGGGAGTCCAAGGCAATCGAACGTCATCCCCGGGCGAAAAGTTGCTCCAAGCGCGATCCGAAAAGCCCCAACAGTGGTCGCGCGCGACAGGAACCTGTCGGGGCGGGACGCCCGATCCCGATCTATCGGTGCATAGTTCTGCCGCGGCGTTGCGCTTCGCTTCCCTGCCACGTAAATTTCTGCTTCTAAGCGCTTGCCGAACCGAGTCTTTTGCCGAGCGGCAAGTCCTGGTGAAAAGGCCAACACAAGGGTCCGCCGCTGACTGCATGAGCGATCGCGCTGCCAACAGTTCCGCCATGACGGAGTCCGCCGCCGTCGAGATCGAGATCGCGACCCGGAGACTCACGTCGGCGCTCGACGCGCTTGAGAGCGCGGTCGAGCGACGGCGCGATGCCGATCGCGACGAGAACGAGCTCGCGACGCGCATCCAGGCGCTGGGCACGGACCGATCGCGACTCGCCGACGAGCTCGACGGTGCGCTGATGAAGGCGCGCAAGCTCGAGCGCACCAATCGCGAAATCTCCGATCGGCTGGATTCCGCGATCGTCACGATACGTTCGGTGCTCGATACCGGAGAGGACGGATGAGCCACATCAACGTCACCATCAACGGCCGGCAATATCGCATGGCCTGCGAGGAAGGGCAGGAGGTGCGACTGTTGAAGCTCGCCGAAGGCCTGGAGTCGCGGATCCAGAACCTGCGCGGAAAATTCGGCGAGATTGGTGACGCGCGGCTCACCGTGATGGCGGCACTCACCGCGTGCGACGAACTGGTCGATGCCGGCAACCGCATCCGGACGCTGGAAGCCGAGGTGAACGAGCTGCGGGATTTCCGCAATGCCGCCGCCGAGCGGGCCCGGATGACGCAGACCGCGGTGGTCAATGCGCTGAACGCCGCCGCCGAGCGCATCGAGAAATCGACCCAGGTCCTGAACCGGACCGTCGGCAACGGGATTGCGATCGGTTGACGAAGGAGCGGGCTGGCGATTCGTCAGCGTCGTTGCTAGATTGCGTCAAGCGAAGCTGCGACGCACGTCAGGAGCCATATATCCCCGGGGCCTTATCGATCCTTTAGGGAACTGTCCCTGGCCGGGCCCGTGGGCTCGGACATATGGTGCCCACCTACTTTCGTAGGGAACTCCGGGATCGAGTGCTTCAACGGCGTTTGCGGCTTCGCGCTTTTGTTTGCCTGGTTTGTGCCTGTCTAATTTGCGTCCCCGACACACTTGCGGTTGAATTTAGTCTCGGTGTCATGCCCCGCGAAAGCGAGGCATTCAGTACGCCGCGCTGTCGAGGTTCATGCTCTGGCGTCTCTGGAATACTGGATCGCCCGCCTTCGCGGGCGATGACGGCAGAACAAGGTTCTGCCTCAGGGAAAACGCTGATGACCAACTCAAAAGCCGAACTCCGTGCCAAGGCTCTCGCCAAGCGCGATGCGCTCAGCGAAAAGAAGCGCACTGCTGCTGCCGCAAAGCTCGGCAAGCGCGGCCTGCCGTTCGAGATCGTACCCGGCAGCATCGTCTCCGGCTATTCGCCGATCCGCAGCGAGATCGATCCGGTGCCCCTGATGCAGAAGCTCGCGGCCGAAGGCGCGCGGCTGGCGCTGCCTTGCGTCACGACGCGCGGCAAGTCACTGATCTTCCGCATCTGGAATCCGAGCGACCGGCTGATGCTCGGCCCGCTCGGCATTCCCGAGCCGTCGCCGGCGGCGGCCGAGGTCATCCCCGACATCATGCTGACGCCGCTTGCCGCGTTCGACCGTCTCGGCCACCGCATCGGCTATGGCGCGGGACATTACGATTTCACCTTCGCGCATTTGCGCAAGACCAAGCATGTCGTCGGCATCGGGCTCGCCTTTGCGGCGCAGGAGATCGATGCTGTTCCCGCACTATCGCACGACGTCGCGCTGGATTATGTGCTAACGGAAACCGACGTGTTCGATTTCCGGAGTTCTGAAGTTGCGCATTCTCTTCGTGGGTGACGTCGTCGGCCGGGCCGGCCGCGCGGCGATCGCCGAGCACCTGCCCAACATGGTCCGTGACTGGTCGCTCGATTTCGTCGTCGTCAACGGTGAAAATTCCGCCGGTGGATTCGGCATCACGGAAGCGATCTATCAGGAGCTGCTCGACGCCGGCGCCGATGCGGTCACGCTCGGCAACCATTCCTGGGACCAGCGCGAGGCGCTGGTGTTCATCGAGCGCGCCGAGCGCCTGGTGCGGCCGGCGAACTATCCGCGCGGCACGCCGGGTCGCGGCGCCGCTCTGGTCGAGACGAAGAACGGCCGTCATGCGCTCGTCGTCAACGCGCTGGGCCGCGTCTTCATGACGCCGTTCGACGATCCCTTCGCGGCGATCGAGCGCGAGCTCGGCGCCTGTCCCCTGCGCGAGGCGGCGGATGCGATCGTGGTCGATTTCCATTGCGAGGCGACCAGCGAGAAGCAGGGCATCGGCTTCTTCTGCGACGGCCGCGCCAGCCTCGTCGTCGGTACGCATACGCATGTGCCGACCGCCGATCACCAGATCCTCCCCGGCGGCACCGCCTACATGACCGATGCCGGCATGACCGGCGACTACGATTCGATCATCGGCATGCAAAAGGAAGAGCCGCTGCGCCGTTTCACCTCCGGCATCCCCTCCGGCCGTTTCGAGCCGGCGATGGGCACGGCGACGCTGAGCGGGGTCGCGGTGGAGACGGATGATGCAACAGGGCTCGCGCTGAAGATTGCGCCGGTGCGCGCAGGTGGTCGGCTCGAGCCGGCGACGCCGAGGTTCTGGTTGAGTTAGAAATCTAGCGCGGCACTGACGCTGCACCCTCTCCCCTTGCGGGAGAGGGTGGCTTCGATGCGAAGCATCGAAGCCGGGTGAGGGGTTCTATCCGCGAGTCACTCTCTCGCAGTGTAGCTTGCGGAAGCAACCCCTCATCCGGCGCTTCGCGCCACCTTCTCCCGCAAGGGGAGAAGGGACAGCAGCGCGCGGCTTCACCCCTGCCGGAATCCCATCCGGAAGGCGCCCCAGTGCTTGCCCTTCACGATGATCGGCGAGGACAGATCCTTCATCAGCACGAATTGGCCGCCGCCCATGTCGCGGCGGTAGGTCTGCAGCAGGAACGGCTTTGTGTTCGCCGCGACCTTCCTCACCGCGCGGTCGTTGAACAGGCGGCGGTTGCGGCAATTGGCGTTGTTCCAGACGGGGTCGTTGCCCTGCGGCAGGCGATAGTTCGGATTGTGGGTCGGCAGATAGCCGCCCTTCGCCCAGGCGACGCAGAACACGATGCGCGGGTCCGACTTCTGGATCGGGTCCTGGATCGCCGGCAGAACGCGGTCGGTAAAGTCGACGTAGCTGGTGAGAAATTGCTTGGGATCGGTGCCGGGAATCTCGCGATATGTCTCGTCCATGAGCTGATTGAGCGTGATCTCGCCGCGGTCGATCGCCGCATCGAACTCGGCTGAGATGCGCCTGGCGGTGTCGACGACGACGCTGATCAGCGGCGCGTCCGACGTCTCCACGCCGCTGTCGGCGATCAGCGCGATCAGGCCCTCGGAGGTGTCGAGCAGCTTTGCCACCCGCTCGTCGGCATTCCTGAGATCGCGCGAGGAGAGGTCGACGCCCTTGGCGAGCTCGCTGAGCTCCGAGATCACGGTGTCGCAATGGCCGAGATTGGAGGTCGCGGCGCGCGCGACGCTGTCGATCTCCGCGCCCACGGAGGCAAAGCCCTGCTGCACGCGCGTGATGATGCGGGAGATCTGCTGCGCGCCGTCGCCGGCGTTCTTCGCGCGCAGCGAGGCATCGCCGCTTTCGCCGATCAGGCTGCCGATCTGGCCGTCGAGATCGCGCACGGTATCCGCGATCTGTTGCGTGGCCTGCCGGGTCGCTTCCGCAAGGCTCTTCACTTCGCTCGCCACGACGGCGAAGCCGCGGCCGGCGCTTCCGGCGCGCGCCGCCTCGATCGTGGCGTTGAGCGCGAGCAGGTTGGTCTGCTTCGCAATCGCCTCGATCGAGCCGGAGACCTTGGCGACCTGGCTCAGTGCCGAGCCGACCGCGGCGAGCCGCGCTTCGATGCGAGCGACGGCTGCGACAAGCTCGGAGATGTGGCCAACCGCGGTCTCGACCACGTCGCGCGACTGCGCGATCTCGCCGACCGCGGTGGATGTCGTCGATTGAACCGCCTGCGACGCATTGGCGATCTCGCGATTGGCCGAGACCATCGTCTCTGCCGTCTTCTGCAGATGGTGGAACCGCTCCGACTGGCTGGCAACGCGATTGGCGACCTCCTGGACGTTGCCGGCGATGTCGGCGAGCTCAACCCCGAGGCCCCCGATGCGATCGGCGAGCTGGTCTATGAGGCGTTCGGCCAGCGTCCGGTTGGATGACGTGTCCATGACTGCACGCTGCACGACGGACATATTCGAACTTCCTCCAGCCGGAGTCGACTATCGACTCACAAACGGCATTCCCATTCCCATTTCAAAGCGTGATTCGTTTTAATGCTGATTCGCGCTTTGCCGTCTTGCCTGAGCGTGCACTAAAGCGCGATGAGATTTGGATGAACCGTCATCGCGCTTTAGGTTGTTGTTTGTGCATGATCTTTTCGGAAAACCGCTTCACACTTTTCCGGATCATGCTTTAGAGCTTGTAGGCCGTCCGGAACCCGCCCCAGTGCCGGCCCTGCACGCGGATCGGTACGTCGATCTCGCGCATCATCACCGTGTTGCCGTTGCCCATGTCGCGCGCGTAGCTCTGCACCAGGTAAGAGCGCAGATTGCGCGCCGCAGCGAGGCCCGCCGGGTCGTTGAAGATGCGCCGGTTGCGACTATTCGCTGTGTTCCAGGCGACATCGCCCGGGCGTTGCGGATGCGAATAGATCTTGTTGTGCACCGGCAGGAAGCCGTTGCGGTCGACCATGGCGCAGAACGCCATACGCTGATCCTTCGCCAGGAATGCTTCCTGGAAGGAGGGGAGGGCGCGGTCGGCCCAGTCGAGATATCTCGTGCGGTACTGCTGCGGATTGGTACCGGCGATTTCCGCGTAATCGGTGTCGAAGAGATCGTCGAGCCTGACCTCGCCGCGCGCGACTGCCTGCTCGAATATCCTCGTCAGCGCGGCGCCCGCTTCCATCGCGCGGGTCACGAATTCCGTGTTCTCCTCGTGGATCGACCAGAGCTTGTCCTCGATTTTTTCGCGCAGCTCGGCGTTCGGCGCCTGGAACTGCGCCCGCGCGCCGGCCTTGGACTGCTCGGCGACGCGCAGGCGGCAGGCGCCGATATCCTGGAGCACGCCGTCGATGGTCTCGTGCACCGAAAGCCTCGCGGCATCCGCGCCGCCGATCAGGACGCCGTCCATCGCAATCTCGTAGACCGGTATCGTCGCGCGGCGGCCCTTGATCTCGAGCTTGAGATGGCAGGGCAGGCGCTCGGTCTTGCGGCGGTCGTCGCCGTCGCTCTGCCTGAGCAGCACCGCGCAGCGCGATTTCAGCTTCTGCGCGAACTTCGTGACCGCCTTGCCGGCGCTGGAGACGCTTTCGCCATGGGCTTCCGCCGCCTTGGTGGCGGCATCGATCTCGGCGGCGCTGTCGCCGACGGATACGATGAACTGCGATGCGGTTGCCGCGTTGCCGGAGACCTCGCTGGTGGTCGCGGTCTGCTCGGCGACCGCGCCATTGACGGTGTCGAACACCGGGCGGATCGCCTCGATCGCCTGTGAGATGCGGTGCACGGCTTCCGCCGAGCCTGCCGCGTCCTTTTGCAGTGCCTCGATCTCCTGGTGATCTCCTCGGTCGCGCTCTGGGTCTGCACCGCGAGCGCCTTCACCTCGGTGGCAACGACGGCAAAGCCTTTTCCGGCCGCGCCGGCGCGCGCTGCCTCGATGGTCGAGTTCAGCGCGAGCAGCGTGGTCTGGCGCGCGATCTGCGCGATCAAATTGACGACGTTGCCGATCGCGGCGGAGGATTCGCGCAAGCGGTCAACATTGGCGCGGGCTTCTTGCGCGGCGGCGCTCGCAGCATCCGCAAGCTTGCCGGCCTCGCGGACCTGGGCGCCGATGCCCTGCGCGGACTGGGTGAATTTCTCGGCCGCGCTGGCAAAGGTGGTCGCGGTCGATTGCGCGGCGCTGCTGCGCCCCGTGAGGGCATCGGTGCGCTCGCGGATGGTCGCGAGCGTGTTGGCGGTTGCTTCCGCCCCGCCGGCGACCGATTCGGCGGCGCGCTCGAGCTGGCGGATCATCGCGCCGAGCTCGAGTTCCAGAAGCTCAAGAATTTCCTTGGCTGAATCGCCTTCCGGCGCAGCAGCGGGCTCGGCGACGGCTTGGGCCACCTGCGGCGTAGCCGCAGCCTGTTCCGGCAGACGCTTCCGAAGTAGTCCGAAGGCCATCAGGTCGCTCTTGTCGGGGGACGGGACGTGGATATTTTCACATCCCGAGATGAAGTCAGGGTTAACAGGTGCCTGATGGCGCGGCAGCGGCCCTACGATATTACCTTCAAGTATGCTCTTTCATTCCGGGGGGCTCGCGGCCTATAAGGCCCGCGCTCCATCCCCTTACCTTGGCTGACGATTCCTCAGAGACCACGCATGGCCGGACATTCCCAATTCAAGAACATCATGCACCGCAAGGGGCGGCAGGATGCGCAGAAGTCGAAGCTCTTCGGCAAGCTGGCCCGCGAAATCACCGTCGCGGCCAAGCTCGGCACGCCCGACCCCAACATGAATCCGCGCCTGCGCGCGGCCGTGATCGCGGCGCGCCAGGAGAACATGCCGAAGGACAATATCGAGCGCGCCATCAAGAAGGCGCTCGGCAATGAGGGCGAGAACTATGACGAGATCCGCTACGAGGGCTATGGCCCCGGCGGCGTCGCCGTCATCGTCGAGGCGCTGACCGACAACCGCAACCGCGCCGCCTCCGATATCCGCTCTTTCTTCACAAAATCCGGCGGAAATCTCGGCGAAACCGGCTCGGTCTCCTTTATGTTCGACCGCACCGGCATCATCGAATATGACCGCAGCGTCGCTTCCGACGACGCGGTGCTCGATGCCGCGATCGAGGCCGGTGCAGACGACGTCATCTCGGGCGAGAACGGCCATGAGATCTACGCCTCGACCGAAAGCTACCGCGATGTGGCCAAGGCGCTCGAAGCGAAGTTCGGCGAGCCGCGCAAGGCCGCGCTGATCTGGAAGCCGCAGAACACGGTGGTCGTCGACGACGAGACCGGCGAGAAGCTTCTCAAGTTGATGGACCTGCTCAACGAGCACGACGACGTCCAGAACGTCTATGCCAATTTCGAGATTTCCGACGCGCTGATGGCGAAGATGGGCGGATAAAGCGGCTCTCGTGTCCCGGACGCGGCGCACTGCGAAGCGGTGCGACGCAGAGCCGGGACCCACGCTTCCCAGTCTGCCGATGCAGAGATGGGCCCCGGTTCAGCAGCGCATCACTGCGTGCTGCGCTGCGCCCGGGGCACGAGACCATACTTCCCCGGGGACTTTCGTTCCGTTTCTGTTTCCCTCCCTCCGGCCAGCCGCTATCACTGGCCCATGACCGCGCTCCCGATTCGCCATCCCGTCCGCATCATCGGCATCGACCCCGGCCTGCGCCGCACCGGCTGGGGCGTGATCGAGGCCGACGGCAATCGCCTCGTCTATGTCGCCTGCGGCTCGGTGGAACCGCCTGAGGGCTTGGCGCTGTCGAGCCGGTTGCTCGCGATCCATGAGGGGCTCGCGTCTGTGCTCTCCCACCACAAGCCGATGGAAGCCGCCGTCGAGCAGACCTTCGTCAACAAGGACGGCGTTGCGACGCTCAAACTCGGCCAGGCCCGCGGCGTCGCCATGCTGGCGCCCGCGATGTTCGGCATCACGGTGGCCGAATACGCGCCCAACCAGGTCAAGAAGACCGTGGTCGGCGCCGGTCACGCCGACAAGAACCAGATCGCGGTGATGCTGAAGATCCTGCTGCCCAAAGCCGAGCCGCCGTCGGCGGACGCCGCCGACGCGCTCGCCATCGCCATCACCCACGCCCATCACCGCCAAAGTGCCGCCCTGCGGCTGAAGGTGGTGGGGATATGATCGGCAAGCTCAAGGGCCTGATCGATTCCTACGGCGAGGATTTCGTCATCCTCGACGTCGGCGGCGTCGGCTATCAGGTGCATTGCTCGACCCGCACGCTGCAGCATCTGCCCTCGCCCGGCGAAGCGGCCGTGCTCTCGATCGAGACCTATGTCCGCGAGGATCAGATCAAACTGTTCGGCTTCCGCACCGACCAGGAGCGCGAATGGTTTCGCCTGCTCCAGACCGTGCAGGGGGTCGGCGCCAAGGTTGCGCTCGCCGTGCTCGGCACGCTGCAGCCTTCCGACCTCGCGAACGCGATCGCGCTGCGCGACAAGGCCGCGGTGTCGCGCACGCCGGGCGTAGGTCCCAAGGTGGCCGAGCGCATCGTCACCGAGTTGAAGGACAAGGCGCCGGCCTTTGCCAATGTCGATCCGCACGTCGTTCATCTCGCCGGCGCCGTCGACGACCAGCGTGCCCCGCGGCCCGTCGCGGACGCGATCTCCGCGCTGGTCAATCTCGGCTACGGCCAGCCGCAGGCGGCGGCCGCCATCGCCACGGCGTCACGCAATGCCGGCGAGAATGCGGAAACCGCGCAGCTCATCCGTTTGGGTCTGAAAGAATTGTCGAAATAGACTATCCTGCGCGGCCCGCTGACTGACGAAGGAATGCATTTTCCGCCATGCTGAGCAACGAAGACAAGGAACTCATCGCCGCCGCGACCGCCGCGATCAGCGAGCGTTATCGCAACGACTGGCAGGAGGTGGGCGCTGCTATGCGCACGCGCGACGGCCGCATCGTCACCGGCGTGAACATCGACGCCTATATCGGCCGCATTGCAGTCTGCGCCGAGGCGATCGCGATCGGACGCGCCATTACGGAGACCGGTGACCGCGGCATCGAGACGATCGTCGCCGTGCGCCATCCCAAGCCGGACGAGCCCGGCGACATCGCCGTCGTCTCACCCTGCGGCATCTGCCGCGAGCTGATCCACGATTACGACGCCAAGGCGCGGGTCATCGTTCCCGACAATGGCCGCGAGCCGAAGGTCGTCAGCATCGGCGAGCTCTTGCCGAACAAATACCGGCGGGGCAACGAGTGAACAGGCCCTCCACTCTCGGTCGCATGTTCGTTGCCATTTTCCTGGGAGCTCTTGTTGCCGGATATCTTGCAATGCTGGCAGCTTCGGCATCAGCTTGCTTTCTGAGCCATGTCATTCGATGCTTCTCGATCTCGCGCGACCTGATCGGGTTCAGCTGGTTTGCTCTGAAAGGGTTGTCTTTGCCCGCGGTTGTTACTGCGTTGTTGGTTACAATGATCCTGCAAATCCGAGGCGTTGTTGCCTGGTGGAACGTTCTTGTTGCAAGCTTACTTTCGGCTTTTGTGTTTTGTCTGATTGATCGAGTGCCGTTGCTTTCGGGCGAGGTGCTTCTCATCTTTGTGTTGGGTTTGATCCTTTTTGTGGGGGCTCAAGCCTCCCTTCTGATCCGTCATCGACTCGCTAGATCTTCGATATGAACACCCCCTCCCGCATCGTCACACCCGAGCGCCGCAGCGACGATGTCGGCGATACGGCGCTGCGCCCGCAATCGCTGACCGAATTCGTCGGCCAGCAGCAGGCGCGCAAGAATCTGTCCATCTTCATCGATGCTGCGCGCAAGCGCGGCGAGGCGCTGGATCACGTGCTGTTCGTGGGTCCCCCCGGCCTCGGCAAGACCACGCTGGCGCAGATCGTGGCGCGCGAGCTCGGCGTCGGCTTTCGCGCCACATCGGGCCCGGTGATCGCCAAGGCCGGCGATCTCGCCGCGCTCCTCACCAACCTCGAAGAGCGCGACGTACTCTTCATCGACGAGATCCACCGCCTGAGCCCAGCAGTGGAAGAGGTGCTCTATCCCGCGATGGAGGATTTCCAGCTCGACCTCATCATCGGCGAGGGGCCGGCGGCGCGCTCGGTCAAGATCGAGCTTGCAAAGTTCACCCTCGTCGGCGCGACGACGCGTGCCGGCCTTCTCACCAATCCGCTGCGCGACCGTTTCGGCATCCCGATCCGGCTCAACTTCTATACGGTCGAGGAGCTGGAAGGCATCGTCACCCGCGGCGCGCGCGTGCTCAATGTCGGCATGAGCCCGGATGGCGCCAACGAGATCGCGCGCCGCGCCCGCGGCACGCCGCGCATCGCCGGCCGGCTGCTCAGGCGGGTGCGCGACTTTGCCTCCGCCGCCAACGCTGAAACCATTGATCGCGAGATCGCCGACCATGCGCTGAGCGCGCTGGAGGTCGATGCCGCGGGCCTGGATGCCATGGACCGGCGCTACCTGACGACAATTGCGCTCAATTATGGGGGCGGCCCGGTCGGCGTCGAGACCATGGCCGCCGCGCTGTCCGAGCCGCGCGATGCCATCGAGGACATCATCGAGCCCTATCTGATCCAGTGCGGCTATCTCCAGCGTACCCCGCGCGGCCGTCTCCTCACCACGCATGCCTTCCGCCATCTCGGCCTCACTGAGCCCTCGCGCGATACGGCACAGTTCGGCCTGTTCGGCACGGACGAGAGCGACGACTAAAGCGACGTTGAACCCACCTGTTTCGTGCTCCCACTAATGCGAACGCGCGGCGATCGGGGTCGCTGGCGCAACGCACATTGGCTGGAGTGGGAAGAATGGGGCTGAGTGAGCAAGCAACACTGCTTGAAAGCATCGCGTCCGCACCGCAACTGCGGACGCCCGACGAGACCGAAGCGTTCCTCGATCCGATGCCGCTGGCCGAGCTGGCCTCGATGTGGTGCGCGCTTCAGCGCGTCAGCCGGCGCGACCAGGCCGGCAGCATCTGGGCGCTGAAACTCTATTTCGATCATCTGCCGCATCGTCGCCCGCAGCGCGCGCTCGATCTCATCCTAGACGTGCTGAAGACCGAGACCGACAAGCCGACCGTGATGCAGCTCAACGACAAGTTCTTGCTGGCGCTGCTCTATGCCCATGGCGACGAGGTGATCGGGCGTATCGAGCATGAGGCGAAGCACAATGCGCGGCTGCGCTGGCTGCTCGGGGGCGTACATTTCGGCGACGAGGAGCCGCTGATGCGGCGCATCGCAGGGATTGCCAATCAAGCGGCCTGGCACGCCGATCACCTGGCCCAGCGCACTCCGCGCGAGCTGCTCGATTGCGCCAGCATGTCGCTGTCCGAGCTGGCGCAGGCCTGGATCGAGCAATATTCCAGGTCCGACCGCGACCAGGACGACAATCTGTTCGCGATCATGGATTTCGAGCGCGATTTGCGCGAGGACGATCCCGACCGGATGATCGACCTGATCCTGGAGATCCTCAGGGTGGAGTCCAATCCCGTGCTGCTGTCGGTGCTGGCGGCCGGTCCGCTCGAGGACGTGATCAGCCTGCGCACGATCGACCGCATCGAGCGCGAGGCCCGCGCCGACAGGCGCTTCCATGACTTGCTCGGCGGCGTCTGGTATTATCGGGCGTCCGACGAATTGAAGACGCGTCTGGATGCGCTGGTCGGCGTGAGGGACCGTTAACGTTTCTGCTGACGATCTGCACAAGCGCACCCCAATTCCGCTTCAATCGGAGGACATCAAGGCAAGGCATCACAATCGGTTTCCCATGATCTCTCGTCGCGCTTTCTTTCGGTCCATCGGCGGTCTGTCAGTCGCTGGCGTATCAACGACGGCTTACGGCGTCGGCATCGAGCCGGAGCGGTTGCTGGTCACCCGCTACAACCTGTCGCCGCCGCAATGGCCCGTCGATTTCGATCTGAGGATCGCCGTCATCGCCGATTTGCATGCCTGCGATCCCTGGATGTCGCTCGAACGCATCGCTGGCATCGTCCAACGTACCAATGCGCTCCAGCCCGACATTACCGTGCTGCTCGGCGACTACGTCGTCAGTCAGCGCCATGCCACGCGCGCCATTCCGGCCAGCGAGTGGGCATCGGTGCTGGGCGGGTTGAAAGCGCCGCTCGGAGTGCACGCCATTCTCGGCAATCACGATTATTGGGATGACAAGACCGTGCAGCGCGAGGGCAGGGGACTGCCGGCTGCGCGGATCGCGCTGGAGGCCGCCGGCATTCCCGTCTATGAGAACGACGCAACGCGCCTCACCAAAGCCGGACGTCCGTTCTGGCTCGCCGGGCTTGGTGACCAACTCGCCTATGTGCCGGCGCGCCACTTTCGCCCGATGCGGCGCGTCGGCGTCGACGATCTCAGCGCGACGCTCGCCAAGGTGACCGACAGCGCTCCGCTGATCCTGCTCGCGCACGAACCCGACATCGCTTCGCGCGTGCCGGCGCGCGTCGCGCTGCAATTGTCCGGTCACACCCATGGAGGCCAGGTGCGGCTGCTGGGCTGGTCACCGGCCGCTCCGTCGAGACCAGAACTCGCCTATGGCCACGTCCGCAAGAATTGCGACGTCGTCGTCTCCGGCGGGCTGGGCTGCAGCATCATACCCTTCCGCCTTGGCGTTCCTCCGGAAATCGTGCTGGTAACGCTGGGGAACGCGGGGCAGGCGGTGTCATAGCGATGGCTTGCGCGTCGGGCTGATTTGCGCAAAACACGAGCGTGGACAATGAACCAAGGCTCGCGCAGTGACAGTTCATCTCGACGGTGAGATCCGCGAAGGCCGCCACCACATGCAGGTCCGCGTCTACTACGAGGACACGGACTTTTCCGGCATCGTCTATCACGCCAACTATCTGCGCTTCATGGAGCGCGGGCGGACCAATCATCTGCGGCTGATGGGCGCCGAGCAGCAGGCGCTGTTCGAGCAGGTCGAGACGGAAGATGCCGGCTTTGCCTTCGTGGTGCGCTCGATGCATCTGGATTTCCTCAAGCCCGCGCGCATGGACGATGTGCTCGACATCGTGACCTGGCCGATCGCGGTGAAGGGCGCCTCGATCATGCTGGCGCAGGAGGTGCGGCGCGCCGAGGACGTGCTGGTGAAAGCGGAAGTGCGCGTCGCCTTCATCAGCGGCGGCCGCGCCCAGCCGATCCCGAAATCAATCCGGAACCTGATGAAGGCCGACGTGATTACGAAATGAGCCGATAGGGAAGACGGGCCATCGACTTCCAGGCGCGCGAGCGTAGATTTGCGTGTCCCCAACTGATGAGGCCAGCCATGTCGCGTCCGCCGCTTCCGCCCTTCACGAGAGAGACCGCCGCTCAAAAGGCCCGCATGGCCGAGGACGCCTGGAATTCGCGCGACCCGCAGCGTGTCGCGCTGGCCTATACCGAGGACAGCCGCTGGCGCAATCGCTCGGAGGTGTTTTGGGGGCGCGAGGCGATCGTGGCGTTTCTCACCCGCAAATGGGCAAAGGAGCTCGACTATCGGCTGATCAAGGACCTCTGGGCCTATGACGGCAACCGCATCGCTGTGCGCTTCCAGTACGAATGGCACGACACGAGCGGCCAGTGGTATCGCTCTTACGGCAACGAGCAGTGGGAGTTCGACGAGCACGGCCTGATGAAGCGTCGCGAGGCGTCGATCAACGACATCGCCATCGCGGAGAGCGATCGCCGCTTCCACTGGCCTGCACCGGGGCCAAGGCCCGCCGATGTGGCGGGACTGGGCGATAGTCCATTCTAAGACGCATCGACAGAAGCTGAGCTTGGCGCGCTGCACCCTCTCCCCTTGCGGGAGAGGTGGCTGTGGCCGCATCTCGCGAACTAAGAAGTTGTCGCCCGCCTCGTCAGAAACCTCGTGATGGCGCCACCGAGCTTCGCACTGTCCAGCGGCTCGGCGAGCGAAGCCTTGGCGGCGGCGACGACGTTGTCGGGCGCGTGGCCTTCGCGGAGCTCGCAGCAGACTTGCGCGAAGCTCTTGTCGAATTCCGGATGCGGCTGCACGGAGAGCGTCGTGCCGTTGGCGTAGAGCAGGCCGGCATGCGGGGCGAATTCCGAATACAGGATCGTCCGCGCGTCCTGCGGTGGTTCGATGACCTGGTCCTGGTGCGAGCAGGCGATTGCGAGCTGTTCGCCGTCGATGACGCCGTTGTTCGGCGCCACCTGATAGACCTGCCGGCCGATGCCCCAGCCCTTGTCCGACTTGCGCACGGTGCCGCCCAGCGCCTGCGCGATCAGTTGGTGGCCGAAGCAGACGCCGACCATCGGCGTCTTGTTGGCATGGGCCGTGCGCACGAATTCTTCGAGCGGCGCGATCCAGTCGAGCCCGTCATAGACGCCGGCCGCCGCGCCGGTGATCAGGATCGCCTCCAACTGGCGAGGGTCGGGGAGCGCCTCGCCATCGGGGATGCTGACGACGTCGAACGCAGCAGAAGAATCCTCGGTACGGATCATGCGCTCGAACATGTCCGGAAACGAGCCGTGGCGCTCGCGATGTTTGCGAGGGACGGCTCCGGTCTCGATGATGGTGATGCGTGCCATGTGTCCTCGAAGAATTGCATCCTCGGCTAAGAACGTGTCCTCGGTTAAGAGATTGTGTGTGCCTGCGCAAGCTCAGTCGCGCTGTGTCTCCTGTGGCGTGCCGCTCTCCAGAAGCCTGCTCTGCTTGCGAACCTCGTTGAGGAAGGCCTTTGCCAGCCGCGACAGCGGTTCTGCTTCCGACCACAGCATATAGGCGACCGCGCGCGTCGTCGGCGCGAACGGGCGCACGACGAGGCCGTTGCCGCCGTTTTGCCGCGGCGAAAATGGATCGACCACCGCGGCGCCCACGCCGGCGGCCGCGAGCACGCAGGCTGTGTTGCAGTAGCGCACCTCGACCGTCGGCTGGAAAGGCGCGCCGGCGCGGGCAAAACTGTCGCGCACGGCTTCACCTAACCGTGTGCCGCGCTCGAGCCCGATGAAGGGCAGGCCGACGAGATCGGAGGCGGAGATCACCGGCTGCCCGGCCAGCGGATGCTTTGGCGGCAGCACGCAGACCATCTCGCCGGTGTGCACCACCTCATGCGCGATGCCGGGATGATGCGTGAGCCCGAGCGCGAAGCCGAGCTCGGCGACATGGCTCAGCACGCCCTCGATGATGCCCTCGTAGCGCCGGACATCGAAGAACACCCGCGTCTCCGGACGGCGGCGCAGGAAGCCGGACAGAGCGGAGGGGATGATGCTGTAGGCAAGCGGCGGCGTCGCCACGAGCGACAGATGTCCCGAGCGGTTCTCCCGCAGATCGCGCACGCGGCTTTCGAGCTTGGCATGCAGCGCGAAGATCGCCTCGCTCTCCTTGTAGAGCGCCATCGCTTCGGCGGTCGGAAACAGCCGGTTGTTGACGCGCTCGAACAGCGCAAAGCCGGCCTGCGCCTCCATCGTCTTCAGCGCGTTGCTGACCGCGGGCTGTGACAGCGCCAGCTCGTCCGCTGCCGCGACCGTGGTGCGGTGGCGAATGACGGCACGCAGGATCTCGAGCTGGCGGAGGTTCATATAAGCCCCGATTATACTCTCGGCCAAAATATCATAGCACATTGAATTGCTTTTCAACTCCCGTTTCCGCGTAATGGCGGCGGATTTGCACGCTGGATCAAAGAGTTCCGCCGCCCAACGAGGCAGCAGCGCGCACAGATTGGAGGCAGTCTTGGTTCGTGTCCTTCGCGCCGCCGCCGCCCAGATGGGGCCGACGCAAAAAGCCGATACGCGCGCGCATACGCTTGGCCGGATGCTGAAGCTGCTGGAGGAGGCTGCCGCTCGCGGCGCCAACCTCGTGGTGTTTCCCGAGCTTGCCTTCACCACCTTCTTTCCGCGCTGGCTGCTCGAAGGCGCAGCGCTCGACGAATATTTCGAGCGCGGAATGCCAAACCCGGCCGTGGCAAAGCTGTTCGAGCGCGCGCGTGCGCTCCGCGTCGGCTTCTATGTCGGCTATGCCGAGCTGACGGCGGACGGCCGCCGCTTCAATTGCTCCATCCTGGTCGATCGCGACGGCGAGATTCTCGGCCGCTATCGCAAGGTGCATCTGCCGGGCTCGGTCGAGCCGCGGCCGGGCGCGCGCTATCAGCAGCTCGAGAAGCGTTATTTCGAGTATGGCGACCTCGGCTTTCCCGCCTTCCGCGCCGGCTCGGCCTGGGCCCATGCAATCATGGGCATGATGATCTGCAATGACCGGCGCTGGCCGGAATCCTGGCGCGTGCTCGGCCTGCAAGGCGTCGAGCTCGTCTGCATCGGCTACAATTCGGCGGCCTATGATCCCAATGGCGGCACGACGGAAGACGCCGGCCTTCGCACCTTCCATTCGACGCTGGTGACGCAGGCCAATGCCTATATGAACGCGACCTGGGCGATCTCGGTCGCCAAGGCGGGCGAGGAGGATGGCTCCGGATTGATCGGCGGCTCCTGCATCGTCGATCCCAGCGGTCGTATCGTTGCGCAGGCCGAGACGCTGGCCGATGAAGTGATCGTCGCCGACATCGATCTCGACCTCTGCCGCCAGGGCAAGGACAAGATGTTCAACTTCGCCGCCCACCGGCGGCCGGAGCAATACAGGGTGATCACCGAACGCGCCGGCGTCATCGAGCCGGCCGTACTCGACGCGGATTGACATCAAACGGCCGGTCGCGGCGCCAGCCAAAGGAGCTGACATGACACGCCTCTCGCATTTCCTAAGGGCCGCAGCGTTGGCTGCCGTGACGTCCGCGCAGGCGGCCGAGCTTCCGGCGGAGATCAAGCAGGCGGCCACGTTGAAGCTCACGGTCAACTCGACCTACGCGCCGATGGAATATCGCGATCCCGCAACCAACGAGCTCGTCGGGCTCGACATCGATCTTGCAAACGAGCTCGCCAAGCGGCTCGGCGGCCTCAAGATCGTCTGGAGCGAGACGCCGTTCGCCGAGCTGATCCCCTCGCTCCAGACCAAGCGCGCCGATTTCATCATCAGCGGCATCTCGGACCGTGCCTCGCGGCGCGAGACCGCCGATTTCGTCGACTATCTGACGACAGGCCCGCAGTTCTTCGTGATGGCCGAGAGCGAGGCGAAAGCGGCGACGGATATTTGCGGCAAGAAGGTCGGCACGACGCGCAGCACCAGCTTCCCGGTCGAGATCGAGAAATGGAGCAAGCAGAATTGCGAGGCGGCCGGCAAGCCGGCAATCCAGTACGTTCCCGGCGAGAACTCGATCGACGTCCGCAACCAGCTCAAGCAGGGCCGCATCGATGCCGCCGTGCAGGGCAGCGAGACCTTGCCTTACGCGCAATCGCAGGAGGCCGGCAAATATCGCGTGGTCGGCGAGCCCTTCGCGAAGGGCTTTCAGGGCATCATGTTCCGCAAAGATGATGCGGCGCTCCGCGAAGTGGTGACGGAAAAGCTCGCCGCCATGATTGCCGACGGATCCTACAAGGCTATTCTCGACAAATGGGGATTGGGTGCGAACGCCGTCGAGAAGCCCTTGATGAACGCGGCGCCGCAATGAAGGCCGCGCCCGCCCTCGCGGAGGGATTTCCCGACCTGTCCGGGCTCCACGTCGCGCGCGAGCCGCACTGGTTTCGCTGGTTCAGCGCGGCGCTGATCGTTCTGGTGCTGGCTGCCATTGGCCGCGCCTTTGCGGGCGGCCAGATCGAATGGTCCTATGTCAGCCGCTTCCTGACGGCGAAAGTGATCCTCGAGGGTATCGTCAACACCATGGTGATGGCCGTGCTCGCGATGGCGCTCGGCATTTTTCTCGGCGTGGTCGTGGCGATCATGCGGCTGTCGCCGAACCCGGTGCTGAAGTCGGTCGCGGCCGGCTACACCTGGCTGTTCCGCGGCACGCCGCTGATCCTCCAGCTTCTGTTGTGGTTCAACCTCGCGCTGGTGTTTCCGACCATCGGCATTCCCGGCCTGTGGAGCGCACGCGCCGTCGACGTCATGACGCCGTTCCTCGCAGCGTTGCTCGGGCTCGGCATCAACCAGGGCGCCTACACCTCCGAGGTGATGCGCGCCGGCATGCTGTCGGTCGACATCGGGCAATATGAGGCGGCGCAGGCAATCGGCATGGGACGCTTGCGCGCGCTGCGCCGGATCATTCTGCCGCAGGCGATGCGCGTCGTGATTCCGCCGATCGGCAACGAGTTCATCGGCCTCGTCAAGGCGACCTCGCTCGCCAGCGTCATCCAGTATCCGGAGGTGCTGCACAACGCCGAGAACATCTACTACGCCAACTCGCGCGTGATCGAGCTCCTGATCGTCGCCGGGCTCTGGTATCTCCTGGTGGTGTCGATCCTGACGCCGCTCCAGATGCTGCTCGAGCGACGCTTTGCCCGCGGCACATTGCGGTTTGCCCGATGACAAAACCCCTCGTCGCGATCCGCTCCGTCAGCAAGCATTTTGGAGAGTTCCAGGCTCTCAAAAGCGTCTCGCTCGACGTGTGGCCCGGCGAGGTGATGTGCCTGATCGGTGCATCCGGCTCGGGCAAGACGACGCTGCTCCGCTGCGTCAACCAGCTCACCGCGATCGACAGCGGCGGCATCTGGCTCGATGGCGAGCTACTCGGCGTACGGGAAGAGGGCGGGCGGCTCTATCGTCTGACCGAGCGGCAGATTGCCCGGCAGCGGCTGAAGACCGGCATGGTGTTCCAGCGCTTCAACCTGTTTCCGCACAAGACGGCACTTGAGAACATCACCGAAGGTCCGCTGCAGGTGCAGGGCCGGAAATCCGACGAGGTGCGCGGTGAAGCCATCGAGCTCCTCAGGCGCGTCGGGCTTGCGGCCAAGGCCGATTCCTATCCCGCGCAGCTCTCCGGCGGCCAGCAGCAGCGCGTCGCGATCGCGCGCGCCCTCGCCATGAAACCGATGCTGATGCTGTTCGACGAGCCGACCAGCGCGCTTGATCCCGAGCTCGTCGGCGAGGTGCTCGCGGTCATGAAGGAGCTCGCGCAAAGCGGCATGACCATGATGGTGGTGACGCACGAACTCGGTTTCGCTCGCGAGGTCGCCGATCGTGTCGTCTACATGGACCAGGGCGCGATCGTCGAATCCGGGACGGCATCTGACGTGCTCGGCGCGCCGCGCGAGGCGCGCACCAAAGCTTTTCTTTCCGCGGTGATCTAAAATGGGGGCGTTTCGATGATGAGAGTGTTCGTTGCGGCGGCGCTGGTGTGTGCGACGACGGCATCAGTGATGGCGATCGAGCTGCCGCCTGAGATTGCCAAACGGGGCAGCATCAAGGTCGCGCTGGTGCCGAACTATCCGCCGATGGAGTTCCGCGATCCCGCCACCAACACGCTTTCCGGATTCGACATCGACCTCGGCGAGGCGCTCGGCCGCAAGCTCGGCGTCAAGATCGAATGGCAGGAGACCAGTTTCGCCGAGTTCATGCCGTCGATCTCGACGGGCCGGGTGGACGCCATCCTGTCGGGCTTCACCGATTATGCCAGCAGGCACGAGATCGCGTCTTTCGTCGATTATTTGCGCAGCGGTCCAAAATTCTTCGTGCAGCAGTCGCGCGCGGCTGAGTTCAAGGACATGGCCGCGCTGTGCGGCAAGAAGGTCGGCGCCAGCCGCCGCACCATGTTCCCGGCAGAGATCGCGGCGTGGAGCGAGAAGAATTGCGGCAGCAACCCGATCCAGTTCGTCGGCACGGACGGCTCGGCTGATGCGCGCACGCAGCTCAGGCAAGGCCGCATCGACGCTGCCGTGCAGGGCAACGAGACGCTGCCCTATATCATGGACCTCGAGCCCGGCACCTATGCGCCGGTCGGCGACGCCTTCGCAACGCAGTTCACGGGCATCGCGCTGCCGGTTAAGGAAAAGGCATTGCAGCAGGCGATGGTCGAGGCCATCGATGCGCTGATCGCGGACGGCACCTATCGTACGCTGCTGGCGAAATGGAAACTGAACGACAACGGAATAGAGAAGGCGACCATCAATGCTGGACAGTAAGGCACTCCAGAGCATCCCGCTCGTCCCGGCGAACACCGCGGACCCTGCGCCGCACTATCCCTGGCCAAAGCCCTATACGTCGGCGATGTTCCTGTCGTTCGACGTCGATGCGGAGAGCGCGTGGACCAGCAAGGACGCCGTGCACGCGCAGCGCCTGATCACCATGAGCTACGGCGGCTACGAGGCGCGCGTCGGCACGCCGAAGCTGCTGGAGCTGCTCGATCAGCTCGATCTCAAGGCGACGTTCTTCGTCACGGGATGGTCGGTCGATGCGCACCCCGCCATGGCCGAGTCGATCCTCAAGGCCGGTCACG